>JBARSJ010000066.1:0-6722 GCA_049644685.1 Anaerolineales bacterium | reverse complement strand
CTAAAACAACATTAAGAGCAGTGATTGGGAAAATGACCTTAACAGAGGCTAACGAAAACAGAGATACAATTAATGAAGAAGTGGAAAAAATATTGTCTATAGAAGTTTCCAAGTGGGGAATTGATGTGGTAAGAGTTGAGCTGCAGCGTATCGAACCTCCGCCAGATGTTCAAGAAGCAATGAATATGGTAGTAAAAGCAGAAAACGAAAAAATTGCAGCGCTTGATTTAGCAACCGCAATCGAAACTAAAGCAGATGGGGAAAGGCGGGCAGAAATCAAAAAAGCTGAAGGTATTGCTGCGGCGATTAGATTAAAAGCAGATGCAGATGGAGATGCAATCAAGACCGTAAACGTAGCGGCTGAAGAATACTTTGTTGGAAATGCGCAGCTGCTTAAAAAGCTGGAAACCGTAAGCGAAGCATTGAGAGATAACGCCAAGATAATTGTTCCCGCAAACAGTGATTTGGTTAATGTTATTAGCGATTTAGCAGGCACTACTGTTCCACTAACTAAGAAATAAAACGCTTGAACCAACAATTTTGGAATAGTAAGTACTGGCCACAAAAAAATAAAACTCATTAATACGTGCTTAAAAACCATTGAGAATAAGTAATTAAAGAAACAGATTACAAATCGCTCAGCACGGAATTTTACGCGCCGCTCGCTCCTCGCTGTGGGTAAAGTTCCACTGAGCTCTAATGTTGGATTAAATGAGTGTTTTAACTGTGGCAATTATGAGATTATGGCCTGGAAAAGTTGCCATTGAAATAGCGGATCAATACGAGAAGATCATGATTACAAAAGCCGCACCGGATTATCGCTCGGTTAATGGTTTACAAAAATTATATTTTCAACGATAAAATGAAGAAACTACAGCACCTTTCCTGCTGGTAACTATCTGGGATTTGTTAAAAGCTGATAAGAATTTTGCGGGTGACAACCCTGAAATTGCCAAATACTATCCGGAGGGTGATAACTTCCTTTTGGAAAAAGAAGAACGTGTATCACTGTCTCAAGTGTTTCCCGAAAAGTAATCATACTCCCGCAGCCCTTCGCGAAACTATTCCGCCAGGAAATAAGAATTAATGGATAGTCAAAATAGTTTTCCCTATACTTTTAATAAAAATATTTGCAAAACATGTGATGGTAAATGCTGCCGGGGTTTTGCAGGTTATGTTTGGATCAGCGAGAATGAACTGGAGAAAATTGCAGGCACAAGGAAGATGGAGGTGGCTTCATTTTCCAAGCAGTATGTCCGGAAGGTTCAAGGCAGGTTTGCACTGCAAGAGCGCGTTATTAATGGCGAGTATTTCTGCTGTTTTTTTGACCCCATCAATTGTCGGTGTACAATCTATCAAAGCAGACCCAAGCAATGCAGAACTTTTCCATTCTGGAATCAATTCAAGATAGATCCCCATAGGCTCTTATTGGAGTGTCCTGGAGTTACTTTAAAGTAAGCAAATAAGTTAGCGGACCGCAAAACTACCGCTGCCCTTCGACACGACTTTCTGAAACATAAAAAAGCTCGATGCTTGAGTGGTATTCACGATGAGTGGGCGGAGTCATTTTTACTTGAGATCATACAAACCGGCTGCAAAGGACCGCGATTAGAAGCTTTACGCAGTTCGATGCTTTTTATAACAGAAGGTCCAAAGAATATTCAAAATGGTTTTTCTCCCGAAATGAATGGGCTTAAATACATTTAGAAGATGAAGCGAACAAAAATATCAAGCTGCCCCTGAAAAGCGCGTGGCTTAATTTGGCATTAGGAGGGATTGATAATCCAGGCAATTTCTTTGGAATTTCATTTAGAATCTGACAAATTGTACCTAAAAAAGATGGCAATAATGAAATAAATATTGTTATTGGCATTCTGCTTGGATTTATTGCAGGAATTATCGATATAATACCTATGTTGTTACAGGACCTGCCAGGGATGCCAATCCTTAGGAGTTTTTCCTCTGGATAGTCTCCGGATTTTAATTGGCCACGTCAAACCTGAGACTTCCTTGGCTATTTAGGGAATAGTTATTTTATTTCTTTGTTTATTACCAAATGTTTTCAACATTGGATGGGATATTCCAATGTCATTAATTCCGATAGGCATAAGGACTCTTATCTTTAGGTGTTTTACTTGGTTTTACTTGCGGCAAATTGGCAACTGAATCCATCCAATCCCCCTGCTTCGCCAACCAGGCATGACGATTGTCAGGGAAGTGGGCAGGCCATGGTCAATAATGGGAGTAGAGGAAAGTAATCCGATTCCTAGCCAGAGGCTCACTCTTTGTCTGGGTATTAGTCATTGAACTATTTAAAATCACCTCGCGCAGCAGACTGCTGGTCAAAATGCATGGAGGACAATCGAACATTCCAAAGAGTCAGAAATTATTCGTAACTCGGCAGGTCGGATGAGCAGCCGATCGTGCCTATTAGGGAACAACACAAACCAGTGTTGTGGCCTATAGGAGGTAGTATATGAAGCGATACATTTTATATGGTCTGATTGTCGTGGGAATCTTATCTCTTATAGGGGGCATATGGTGGCTGATTGCCCAGGCCACCGATTGGCGATATGGACCCTCCTTTTTCATCTCCACCGGTATCTTTTTACTCGTCTTTGCCGCCATCAGCTTGCGCTGGATGCACGAAACAGCAGCGGCACTTCTGGGTGCGGCGGCCGTTTGGTTGGTTCACTACATCGGCGGCACCTTCTTCCCCTCCCTGCACATCATCAACTTTGAAGAGTCTATGGCTTTTGTGGACTGGAACGTCATCTGGCTGATCATGGGGATGATGATTTTTATGACTATGTTCAGCGAGACTGGCGCTATCAACTGGCTTGCCTTCCGCACTTTTCGCCTGGCAAAAGGAAATGCTTGGCTGTTGGTGATGAGCCTGGTAATACTCACCGGCGTGCTTTCGGCCTTTCTCAATGACGTAACAGCTATCTTACTTCTGGTACCATTATCCATCGAGATCGCTCAGACAGTAGGCATCCATCCCTTTACTTTCGTAATCCCTGAAGTTCTGGCCTCCAATATCGGCGGTGCAGCGACCATCATCGGAGACCCTCCCAGCACTATCGTCGGCTCGCATTTGGGGTTAGGTTTTGTCGAGTATATGGTCAACATGGCCCCCATCGCCATCCTGTGTATGATCCCCTTTTTGATAATAATTGGTTTTCTCTACCGTCTCGAGATTGCCGGTGCCAAAGAGCAATACTCACCGGCGCTGGTAGCCCAGCTGGAAGCCGATGCTCTCATTACTGACGTCCCCCTCCTGCGTAAAGCCGGGCTGGTGGGACTGCTGATGATGATCCTGTTTTTTATGGGAGATTACTTCGGAGGTATACCGCCCAGCGTCATTGCTCTGAGCGGCGCGGCAATCCTAATCGCCTGGGTGCGGCCCGACATGCGCCGTATGCTGCACGAAGTGAATTGGACAACGCTGATTTTCTTTATCAGTATCTTCGTAATCGTAGGCGGACTAGAGGCAACCGGGGTCATTGCTTGGACAGCCAATATCATTAGTGACCTGGCTGGGGACAACCTGGAATTTGCAACGTTTTTGATGGTATGGATACCAGGCGTCGCTTCTGGCATAGTGGCCAACATCCCCTTCACCGTTGCAGCTCTGCCTATTGCTGACTTTTTGACTGCTTCGATAACCGGTGCTGAGAATTTGATCCTGTACTGGGCTCTCATTTTGGGCGCCGATCTGGGGGGCAATGCTACGATCCTGGGCTCTGCACCCAATATTGTCGCAATCGGCTTGTTGGGCCAGGCTGGCTATCGTCTCAGCTTTGGCCGTTTTATGCGTGATGGTGTGCCGGTAACAATAGCCACCCTTATAATGGCAACTATTTGGTTACTGATTCGGTATTAAGGAGGAATAACATGGGCATGATTTTGTGCGCCACCCGCGGGGGCGAAGCCAGCTTTCCCACTCAAGATGCCGTCATCGCTCTGGCAAAAAAACAAGGCGACGAACTGGTTTTTCTCTACGTGGTTGACATAAGCTTTCTGAACCATACAGCCGCGCCCTTGGTTGTAGATGTAGAATCAAGTCTAGAAAAGTTAGGTCAGTTCCAATTGGTGATGGCCCAGGAGCGGGCGGCCGAACAAGGCATCTTAGCCCAGACTATCGTGCGCCAGGGCCAATTACGAGCCGAACTTGGTATCGTGGCGAATGAGATCGGCGCGACCCTCATTGTGATGGGCCGCTCCCATGGACCGGATGCTGCCTTTGAGGAATCTGCTCTCCAAACCTTTGCCGCCGATTTGGAGAGCGAAACAGGCATCGAGGTCCGAATCCTGGAAACAAGTGATTAATTATATAAGCCAAAAGCAGGAATCCAAATTTTAAAGCTTGTCAAGGAAATCTGTCCCCGTCTGAAATCAGCAAATCGATTATGATATCGTTAGACAGCAAAATAAAGGAGAATACCTCACAATGGACAAGAGGTATAAATGGAGTAATTTCGTTATCGGGGTGGGGTTGGTGCTGGTCTTGTTTTCCGCCCCCCATTTAATCGACGATTTTTTATTCGGCATCCCGGAAGAATTTGGTCTCACAAACCAACAAACTCAGATTTTGGCCGGAATATTTCACGTTCAGCTCATTGTGTTTTTTGTGCTGGCTGCGCGAAAGCGTAAAACGGGATACTACGGCTTTGTTTTTTGGGGTATATTTCTAGCCCTGGCAGGCATCTTGAAGCATCTGCCTGAAATCGTAAAACCCGAACCGTATTGGAGTGGTCCATTTTCAGAAACCTTGATCATCGGGATGATTATCGCGGGTATTGTATTAGCCATAACATCCATTCTGGCAATACGCGATTTATCACAGGCAGAAATTGAAGAATAGGGAGAAAGGAGCTAAAACCCACTGCCCTTTAGTGCAACCCAGGCGGCGGGGAATCAACCGCTTAAAGCAATTCTTGGTTTTAGTCATATAATCCTACTAAAGCAATATTGACAAAGGTGTTTTTTTCAAAAGACAAGTGATACCCCCGAAGAAAATCTTTAGGGGGTTAATTACAATAAGAGTGGTTTTGATTAATTTACATTAAAGGCAATTAATGAACGATAAAAAAGGAATTAAATTCTACTCGCCTTTAGAAGAAAAAATTAACGTTACTACTCATGCTGCCGGCCTTGTATTAAGTGTAATTGCTCTGGTGCTTTTAGTTACCCGTGCAATCCGTCAGGGAAACATTTGGCATGTTGTAAGTTTTAGCATTTTCGGAGTTAGTTTATGTGTTTTATATGCGGCTTCTACTTTTTACCATAACTCTAAAGAACCAGAGCTGAGAAGCAAATTAAGGGTTTTTGACCACGCATCCATTTATGTACTCATAGCTGGAACTTACACTCCTTATACGATTGTTACCTTAAATGGCCTAACGGGATGGGTGATTTTCGGAATCTCCTGGGGATTGGCTATTTCAGGAATAATATTAAAATTATTTTTTACAGGAAAATATGATTTCATTTCAACATTAATGTATGTATTCATGGGATGGATAATCATTTTCGCTATAAAACCATTATTAATTAATTTGTCTTCAGATGGTATTTTTTGGCTTATTGCAGGCGGTATATCTTATACACTTGGGGCAGTGATCTACAGCATAAAAAAGATAAAATTCAATCACGCAATCTTCCACATATTTGTTTTATTTGGCAGCGGTTGTCACTTTCTGTCAATATTCCTTTATGTTTGACCAAAACAATATATCCGAATCTGTTTTTAGGAAAATCGAAAACATTTAGAAAAAAGCGTTGCGCCTAACTTTTATCCTGTTTTCAAAGGAGATCTAATGCCGGACGGCATCAAAAACTGCTTGTCAGGAAAAATCAGTTCCCGCCTCTTTTTACTGATTATTGGTTTTACAGTTTTCTGTGGAATCAGCCAGTTAAGCCGGTTGAATTATCCGCTTTTTGGACTGGTTGTGATGGTAGGAATTGGGTTTCCGCTTGCCTGGGGGGGATTTACAAAGAATTGGGAAGCGATTGGTTTTTCCCGGCAGAACCTGGGAAAAGCATTATTTTGGGGGGTTTGTGCCGGCATCGTGAGCAGTTTAGCGGGTTTGGCAGTTCTGCAGGAAAGAGTGTTTGTAAGAGACCTCGGTCAGCAGCTGCTAATTGGAATTCCTCTCTGGATATTGGTCATCAGTCCCTTCCAGGAGTTCTTCTTCCGGGGTTGGATGCAATCCGAATTGACAGAAGCCCTGGGAAAATGGTGGGGGCTGGTAATTTCCACTGCATGTTTCACGTTATGGCACTATTTATCTCCAATCGTTGACCTGGCAACTTTTCCTTTAACAAGCACGGGAGGAATTATTTCGACGGTTGCCGCCGGATTGGCGTTTGGCTATGCCTTTCAGATGAGCAAGAATATCATTGCCCCCTGGTTGGGGCATATAATATCAGGAATTGTATTTATAATTATTGGCGGTATGGATTTTGTTCAGGTTATACAGTAAACGCTAAAAGAGGAAATAACAATGAATCAAGAAATTTGGACCGCTGTCGATAGCTATTATGAAGACTTGATGATTAGACCTGATCCAAGATTTAACAAGATCATTGAAGCTTCGAATAAGGCCGGTTTGCCGCCAATCAGCATCACCTCCAACCTGGGCAAGTTTCTGGAGCTTTTGGTACGATTCCAGGGAGCACATCGAGTTTTAGAGATTGGAACGTTGGGTGGATACAGC
>JBARSJ010000065.1:0-2022 GCA_049644685.1 Anaerolineales bacterium | reverse complement strand
CAGTTAAGTACCACTTTGTGTTTCCAATGCCCTCGATATACCAGCGCTTGGTGGAGGTGCGCAGCACGGCTTTGTCAGCCGCGCCGTCCCCGGTGTAATCGGCCTGCAGGGGAATATCACCTGTCGCCCCCCAGGATGCAGGAGCGGAACCCATCACGTACCATTTGCCGTTGGAAGGACGGAAGATAGCAATATCAACTATTCCGTCCCCATCATAGTCTCCCGGCACTGGAAGGTCGCCTGCTAAGCCCCATTTGAAATTGCCCTGCCCTTCGATATACCAGCGTCCATTCGAGGGGCGGTAGACGCTGATGTCGGTACCGCCGGAACCATCGAAATCAGCAGTGGAACGACAACGAACCCCTGTACTGTTTACAACACTGATGCCGCTCAACCAAGTCTGAAAAGCTTGATTCCCGGGTTCACAAAGTTCCGTAAGGGAAAATTTGAAATCACTTATGCTGGTAAGGTTGGTTAAAGATAAGGGCAGTGCACCTTTAAACTGGTTGTCCTGAAGCCACAACCAATTCAGATTAGTCAAATTGCCAATCTCGGTGGGTATGGTCCCACTCAGTTGATTATTGAATAAAATTAAGTATTCCAGATCGGAAAGGTTCCCCAACTCTACAGGGATGCTGCCGCTCAACTGGTTCAGACGAAGATCTAAGGATTCTAGATTACTCAAATTCCCTAGTTGTGAGGGGATGCTGCCATCCAATTGGTTAGAAAGCAGGTTCATATGCTGTAAAGTGGAGAGATTGCCTAATTCCGCAGGGATGTTTCCACTTAGCTGATTGACGTCCAGGGATAATTCTTTTAGACTGGAAAGGTTGCCCAGATTAACAGGGATGCTCCCAGTCAATTGGTTATTAGATAAACTCAAATGGGTTAAATTAGAAAGATTTCCCAATTGAGAAGGGATGCTCCCGTTCAGTTGGTTGTTCCACATCCAGAGATATTTTAAATTGGCCAGGTTTCCCAATTCAGTGGGTATACTGCCCGTTAATTGATTGTCATATAGATAAATAACTCCTAAACTGGTCAAATCTTCCAATTGGGGGGGAATTGGCCCGCTGAGCAGGTTGTCATCCAGATCAAGCGCGTAAACATTCGCACCACTGCAGGTCACTCCATACCAGCTGCAAGGGGTGTCGGTCACCAACCAATCAGTATTGTCTGTCCAGGAAGCGCCATTCGTGCTGGTGTAGAGGGCTACTAGGGCATCACATTCTGCTTCTGGAATCTCAGTTACGGAAGAACAAGAAAATACAGCATTATCAGGCAAGTATTGGCTTGAGCCCTGGAATTTTGTAACATCTTTGGAATCTTCTATCCGGGCATTGGCTGTGATGGGGAATAAAGCTGCTCCCAGAAGTAGAACAACAATCGATAATCCAAGAATTAGCGCTTTCTTCCCTTTCATATTTTTCCTCCAATATCTACCCTGTCTGATTATTGACTTTATAATACACTGATTTTATCGAAAACAATTATTTAGGGACTTGAATCCATCCCTTTAATAAGGATTGAGCTATCACTTACCTAATTAATAAATAAAACCTGCAGCTGTTATGAGATGTGGAACCTGGAAATCTTAAAGCATAATTATTTTGCCAAAGATTAACATCTCCTTTAGTACCCAATACCAGCAACTTAATATCACCACGGGTGAATAATGGTTTCGTGATGGATTGATATTGTGTTATTGATATGGATCCCCATCTGCGTTAGTGTCACGGACCGGCAGCGGGAAGTCACCGCTTGCGTACCAGCTGATAGTGATTACATCCTTGATGTACCACTTGCCGTTGGAGGGACGCAACACTGCATACTCGGTATCACCGTCTCCGTCATAATCACCAGGCACAGGGATGTCATCCGTGATACCCCAGGTTGTGCTGCCGATCCCCTCTACATACCATTTACCATTGGAAGGGCGGAACACTGCAATCTCACAAGACCCATCTCCATCGTAATCCGCCGGCACCGGGATGTCACCACTCTGCCCCCAACCAACCGGGC
>JBARSJ010000064.1:0-16072 GCA_049644685.1 Anaerolineales bacterium | reverse complement strand
ATATAATTGTGAGTAGAGAAACAAGGGACTCGAAGAAAATATAGATCGAGTGTGTAATTTCCGCACACTAATTTGGCGATTTCACCCTCTGAAATCTCAATAATCCTCTATTGATTTTCAAAGGATGAACCAGGGGACTCATAAGCCCTTGGCCGGCGGTTCAAACCCGCCCCTCGCCACTTACTAGGATCATTAGGGGTTTTGGCACACTCAAAGCAGTGTGCTTTGTGTTTAAGGCTACTGAAGTCCAGGGGATTATATCCTAAACATTAGTTGATGATTATCTTTTAACGTGGCTAGAAGCCTTCCTGATTGACAGGAAAGCTATGGGGGTAAGTGAAGGAACATTACATTTTTACACTGTGAAATTTAAATCCTTCGTTAGTTACTGTGACTCAATAATAATCAAAGAAGTCCAGCAAATTACTCCACTGATTCTTAGAGAATACATGTTATGGCTTGATAATAAAGGTCATAATGAGGGGGGACGGCATGCACATTATAGAGCTGTCAGGGCGTTTCTAAAATGGTACGAGGATGAAGTTGAGCCAGACAACTGGAAAAATCCAATAAACAATGCCAACTTTTTCTTGGTGTTGTTTATTTTTATATAATGACAACAAGCCAGTTTAGAATGAATAAATGGAGGAGAAGTGATATCAAAAACCGTAAAGTACAACACCAAATCACAAATGGAATTAGGAATCAGTTTAATGATTGCAGATGGATGGAAGCTGGAAACTACAGATTTCATTCCAGAAAAAAAGGTGAGACCCATAGAATGGATTAATCCACAGAAGCATCCATTGATAACCCGGACTAATCCCGAATATTATCTAGTGGTTTATTCTAGGGAAACAGAAACCCAGGCGGGATGTGTAGGTACCATATCTGCTATTCCACGCTGGCTGTTGTACGGAGTGCTAGCCGCTACAACATCTTTGATTGCGATTGGATTCCTTTCAATATCTGATGATAATTGCCTTGGAATGTTCTTGGGGTTTGGTTTCATGGCGCCTGCTGCACTAGTGGATTTATTATTCTTACAACTGAGCAGTGACAGTACCCAAACTGGTTTATATTACACAGTAATGCCAGCAGCAATTTGGTTTGTAATCGGTTCAGTCATTGGAAAAATAATGGATTTACCTCGCTTTGATTCAGTGCCAGATAAACACAAAAATATATTCTCAGTTATGATTTTGATAGGTATTATTGTAATAGGATTTTTTGCCAGTTTAATAATGGCAGGGGGATAATCTAATCATAACTAGACAAATAAGGAATTTTGATTTCAGTTTGATAGAACACTCAGATATTGAGACTACCAGGAATTATTTTCAGAAGTTGGACAATTCAGAAGTATTGAACGCTCAGAAGATACATGGAACGGTGGATAGTTATTTGTAATTTAGCCAGCCGTTTGGATTGGTTATCAAAGTTGATAAGAGAGTTGTATGTAGGCAATATATTTGTTATATTGAAATTAATTATTCTGAAGTAATTACTTGGATGTTTGGTTTGCTAAAAAGAAAGGATGGTGGCATATGATTAAGAACAATGAATCTCCTGTATCTCAGAGGAATCCGCTTCGTACTTTTTTATTTGGAGCACTAGTTTTTATTACCATTATTCTTCTTAGGTTAATTCTGTTCTTTCCAACCCATATTTTCGACGTATTATTTAATTTTTACGGCCTTGCTATTTCAATTTTATTTGTCGTTTTCTATCTACGCAAAATGAAATATGCTTGGCATTCTCTTTTGCTTTTCTATATTCCTCTATTTCCCTTATATTTGTATTGGACAATCATTGTTGGTGAAACGTTGTCATATATCGTATCAATTGTATGGGTTGGACTTATAGTTGTTATATTAAACTGGAGAAATAGATACTTCAAATACTTAGAACAAGAACCTACTCTCATCCAGCCACAGGAGCAAACCAAATAACTAATGGGACAACTCAGAAGTTTAGAACGCTTAGAAGATACATGGAACGGTGGATAGTTATTTTTAAGGTTTCCACATTGTTAAGTGTCAGGGTGAAAGTAGTTAGTGGTTATGACACACTCAAAGTAGTGTGTCATTGTGTTTAAGCCGACTGAGAAGCTAAGGATTATTAACATCCCCTACCGTCCACGGCAGATATCAATCTGTTATACTGAAAGAATAGGGTTCTTTCCGGTGATAACCACTTATCACCTACAGGAAAATTAATTTAAGCTCCACAAAAAGAAGGATTAAGTATCTGGGGGAAATTTGGGACAGGTCAGCCAAAGCTAATTGATACAAGGCTGTTCGATGAATAATCTTCCCAGCGGAACCATAACATTTCTTTTCACTGACGTGCATGACAGCACACGTCTGTGGGAAAAGCATCCTGCGGCTATGGGTCAAGCCCTTCAACGACACGATGAAATCATTGAGAGTCTATCCCAGCTGTACCATGGATTTGTTGTCCGACCGCGCGGCGAGGGCGACAGCCGCTTCGTAGTCTTTGAGCGCGCTTTTGACGGGGTGAGTGCGGCAGCTTCTATTCAACAAGCCCTACATTCCGAAGACTGGCCAGAAGAGTTCACCCTGCGGGTGCGCATGGGGGTCCACACTGGTGAAGGTCAGTTCCGCGATGGCGACTATTACGGCGCAGCGGTCAACCGCTGCGCTCGTCTGCGGAGCATCGCCCACGGCGGTCAAACCTTGCTCTCCCAAACCACCTATGAACTGGTGCAGGACAACATGCCCGAGGGAGTAGAGCTGCTTGATCTGGGGAAGCACCCTCTCAAAGGTATGATGCGCCCTGAAAACATCTACCAGATCATGGTTCCAGGTCTGCCGATAGATTTTCCGCCCTTATCTATGGATCAGGAAATATCAGAAATCCCCTCCAAACTGCCCCCTTTCCTTGATTTGGACCCAGACGACGAAAAGCCAATTGCTGCCAGGCCGGTTTTTGTAGCCCGGGATGGTGAACTCGCCCGCTTGAATGCTTTCCTCGAAAAGGCTATCGACGGGAATGGACAGGTAGTATTCATAACCGGTGGAGCTGGGCGGGGGAAGACCGCACTGATCGACGAATTTTGCTGGCGTGCCCAGGAACAAGATGACGATTTGATCATCGCCAGGGGCAGCTGCAATGCACACACCGGGGTTGGAGATCCCTACCTTCCCTTCCGGGATATTATGGGAATGTTAACCGGGGATGTCGAGGCCTCAGTAGCAGCAGGTAGTATCCTGCCAGAACATGGGCAGCGTTTATGGACCTTACTTCCCCAGACAGTCGATGCCATGCTAAAAAGAGGCCCTTCACTCATTGATGTGTTAGTGCATGGAGACTCTTTGCTGGCCCGAACCGAAACAGCCAGTCCTGAGAATGTTAACCGTCTTCGTCGGCTAAAAGAGCTGATTGAACGAAAAAAATCCGCTGGATCTGAGTTGGAACAAAACCTTCTCTTTGAGCAATTTACCAATGTTTTGTTGATCCTGGCAGATCACCGTCCCCTGATCCTGTTTCTGGATGACATGCAGTGGGCGGATAGCGCGTCCATCGATTTATTTTTCCATCTTGGGCGGAGGATTGAGGGTCATCCAATTTTATTAGCGGCAGCCTACAGGCAAGATGAAGTAGCTTTAGGCAGGGATGATGGGAGACATCCCCTGGATAATGTGGTAAATGAGCTTAAAAGAATATATGGGGAAATCGTCCTCGATCTGAGCCAGGAGGGTGACGGAGAAGATCAAGATTTTGTGGAGCTGTACATAGATACTGAGCCTAACCACCTCAGCTCAGAATTTCGCCAAACCCTGAAATCGCACACCGGGGGACATCCCCTTTTCACCAAAGAGCTTCTGCGGACAATGCAGGATCGGGGGGATCTGATCAAGGACGAAAAGGATATGTGGGTGGAAGGTCCGAGATTATCATGGGAGTTATTACCCGCCCGGGTAGAGGCGGTGATCGAGGAACGGGTAGAGCGGCTCGATGAGGATCTGAGGGAGATTCTTTCCGTTGCTAGTGTAGAAGGAGAGGAATTCACGGTCCAGGTCATCGCTCGTGTCCAACACATGGAGGAACGCCCCCTCCAGCGAAGGCTGTCCCAGGAACTGGATAAGGATCATCGCCTGGTACTTGAGCGAGATGAGCTGAAAGTGGATGGAAGGGTGCTGACTCGCTACCGCTTTGCTCACCAACTGTACCAACACTACCTGTATAGTGATCTCAGTGCTGGAGAGCGCAGGTTATTGCATGGGGATATCGCAGCGGCATTGGAAGACCTTCATCAAGGAGAAACCAGGGGAATAGCCGTTCGACTAGCCCATCACTACCTGGAGGCGAAGGATACCAGCAATGCGGTGAAGTATCTGCTGGAAGCTGCGGAGCTTGCCCGAGAAAAAGGCGGCTATATCGAAGCCTTAAAATTGCTAGATCAGATAATTGCTTATGGTGACGAGGTTGAATTATTAACTCGCCTACGAACTTTAGAAGTAAGAAGCCCAGTCCTACACACACTTGGTGAGTATGATGCCTGCTTATTGAACGATGAAACACTGTTAAAATTGGCCCAGGAATCCCAGGATCAGGAACGTCTGGCAGAAGCTTATTTCTTACACGGTGCTTTATTACATGATTTAGGGAATTTTCCTGAGGCAATTGAAGCCTTGGATGAATCTGCAAAGATTGCTAAAGATGTAGGAAACAAGGGAACAGAAGCCAAGGTGATAGGGTATAAAGTGTTGCCACTCATCCGATTGGGAAAAATCAATGAGGCAGAACAAATTACAAATGAAGCCATTCGATTAGCTGAAGCAGCCAATGATGACCTTGTGTTGGCTAGAAACCTCACCAACATAGCGGTTTATTATACAAATATAGGCGATACATCACAAGCCGTGGAAATGCTCCAGCGTCAACTGGAAATCACTACACGATTAGGATCGCTGAAAGGAAGAACCATTGGTTTGGGTAACCTTGGCTTCAATTATGTGATGTTAGGTTTATATCCGGAAGGCATTTCCAACATAAAACAAGCTTTGGAAATTGCAGAACAAATAGGATTCATCGCCCAAACTATCTACACCCGCTGGAATCTCTGTCTTGCCAACCTGCGAATGGGCAATTCGGAAGCAGCAGTCCAAATTTTAGAGGATGTCAATCTAGAGGAAGTAAGCAAAGGGTTTTTGGTATCCTATCATTTATTCTTCACTGGCCTTGCCCGAGAGGGAGTTAAGGACTATGCGCAAGCGAAAGAGGACTTCCAGACAGGGAATAAGGAGTTCCTGGAAATGGATATGATAGCAAACGCCTTTGATTCCCTGGCAGGTAAAGCCCGCTGCGCAATGAAATTGGGAGAAGATGAAGCAGCAAAGCAAATAACTGGAGAACTGTGGAACTACCTGCAGGAGAATGGATCGAGCGGCATGGAACTGCCGATACTCGCCTACCTCACCTGTGCTGAAATCTTTCAAGCTGGTGGTGATACAAAAAATCTCGCAGATGCAGTACAGGAAGGTCATGGGGTGTTAATCGAGATGGCGAACAAAATCAGTGATCCAGTCATGCGTCAATCTTATTTAGAAAATGTACCGGAGCATCAAAAGATGGTTGAATTATGGGACCAGCTAGATTGAGACACAACATAAGATGAAGGAGGAGATATGAATGAAAAGAAAACCATTGAATTCCCAGAAGTAGGAGTGGCAATAACAATACCTAAGCAAACAACATTTAGGAACATCTTTGTTGAAAGAAAACAAGACATTCCATCAAACCAACCGGATATCGAATTTGTCATTAATATTGGCTTTTTCGAGTTAGATAAAAATGGTTGTAAAAAATACATTTCTGACATAGATCCACCTGCCACGATTAAGGTTTATTGTTACAACAATAATAAGACAACATTGGTTTGGTGGGATAAAAGTAGAGGAGATTATAATAATAATTGGTGGGATAAAGATCAAAAGAAATGGGATAAAAAAGCCGAATATAAAGCTAAAAATCCATTATATTTGATGAAGAAGTGGAAAGGTTCTAGTCAGACAGAAACTCCTGGCTGGTCTGACGATCCATCCATTGGTTGGCGATAATACGAGTCCAATACATAAACACAGGAAAATCATCCTGAAGCTGATCTCTTGCACTTAATCAAGAGTTTATTCAAGTGACAATTGTGACGACAATTCAATAGAAAAAACCAGTGAGAATGACTGGAGAATTTAACAGAATAAAAACACACAGAGATCATGGGACCAGATATTTAGAGAACCATATAAAGAAAAAGGAGAATAAAGCCATGAAATACGTTGAATTCCAAAACCGCAGAGTGAAAATCACAATTCCAGATGATGTCTATGTTGAGAAAAAAGAAGATCCAAAAGAAGATGATCCTTTATATACATCAGCAAAAGAAAAAGGCATCACTTATGTTATGAACATAGGCTTTTTCAAGAAGGAAACATGTGAGGATTACTTCGGAAATATAGCCCCACCTGCAAAAATTGAGATCATAGGCAACGATAAGGCTAAATTATTCTGGTGGAATAGCGATAAAAAAGTCCAAGATTGGATACCATTCAAAACCAATGAAGTCAACGACCAACTGACATCAGGTTGGACTGTTGACCCATCCATTGGCTGGCGGCGATAATTCGAGCCTGATCCAACAATCCTGAAGAGTCATCCTGACCGTGATTCCATCGGACAATATAGGCCATGAAAGGGTGACCCTTATTACCTTCAATTTAACAAATCTATAACTCCAGCATAGCTGGCTGGAGAATGTGCGCCATAATCGGGAGCTCATTGCTGAATGCAAGGAACTTGGTATACAATGTATTTATATTGAATTGTTCAAGAATTCCAAGGAATAATTCATGGCCGAACTTCCCAGCGGAACCATAACATTTCTTTTCACCGACGTGCATGACAGCACTAGTCTGTGGGAAAAACATCCTGCAGCAATGGGTCAAGCTCTCCAACGTCACGATGAAATCATTGAGAGTCTGTCCCAGCTGTACCATGGATTTGTTGTCCGACCCCGTGGAGAGGGAGACAGCCGCTTCGTAGTCTTTGAGCGCGCCATTGATGGGGTGAGTGCGGCAGCTGCTATTCAACAGGCCTTACATACCGAAGCCTGGCCAGAAGAATTCACCCTGCGGGTGCGCATGGGAGTTCACACTGGCGAAGGTCAGTTCCGCGATGGCGACTATTACGGCTCAGCAGTCAATCGCTGCGCCCGTCTGCGGAGCATCGCCCACGGGGGTCAGACATTGCTTTCCCAAACCATCTATGAATTGCTGCAGGACAACTTGCCCAGGGGAGTTAAACTGCTTGATTTGGGCGAGCATCCTCTCAAAGGTCTGACGCGCGCTGAACACATCTACCAGATCATGGCCCCGGGTCTGCCAACTGATTTTCCGCCTTTATCCCTGGATCGGAAAATTCCAGTTACTCCATCCAAACTGCCCCCTTTCATTGATATTGACAAAGATGACGAAAAGACAATTATTACCAGACCGGTTTTTGTGGCCCGGGATGGTGAACTCACCCGTTTAAATGCTTTCCTCGAAAAGGCTTTGACCGGGAATGGGCAGGTTGTCTTTATTACTGGCGGCGCAGGCCGGGGAAAAACGGCGCTGGCTGAAGCCTTCGCACGGCGGGCATTGGAGGTTCATCCAGATCTCCTGGTCGCCTTCGGAAAATGCAACGCCCAAGCGGGGATTGGGGACCCCTACCTGCCTTTTCGCGATGTGTTGGACATGCTTACCGGAGGTGTAGAAAGCGCCTGGTCCACAGGGAGGATATCCACTGAATGCGCATCCCGTCTCTGGTCGTCGATCCCTCGAGTGGTTCAGACAATACTTGAAGTAGGCCCCGATTTGGTGGGTAAGCTGATTCCAGCCAATAAGCTCCAAGCCCGGGCAGTAAGTGCAGGTGGGGATAGTTTGGTCGCCGAATTGGAGGAGTTTCTTGAGCGTAAAGCGATCTTCCTGGCATCCTCTTCGGTAAAGCAGCTTGATCTCTTTGAGCAGCTCACTCGCGTCTTGCGGAACCTGGCTGAACAAAGCCCACTGCTGCTGATCTTCGACGATTTCCAATGGGCTGACGACGCTTCCATCAGTTTTCTTTTCCATCTAGCACGACGAATCGCCGACCGACCCATCCTTCTGCTTAGTGCCTTCCGACCAGGCGAGGTCGCACAAGGACGTGACGGCGATCGACATCCCCTGGACCAGGTGGTCAACGAACTCAAGCGGGTACAGGGAGAGGTGACTCTCGACCTGGGCATAGTTGAGTCTGGGAAGGAGATGGATTTCGTCGATGCCTTCCTGGACAGCGAACCCAACCTGTTGGGGGCTGGGTTCCGCCAGGCTCTCTTCGACCACACCGGGGGCCACCCGCTCTTTACTGTGGAGCTGCTGCGGGCAATGCAAGAGCGGGGTGACCTGGCCCAGGATGCTGAGGGGAATTGGGTTGAGGGAGAAAAATTGGATTGGGATCGACTCCCAGCCCGTGTCGAAGCCGTGATTGAGGAACGCTTCGCCCGGCTGGAAGAGGAGATTCGCGATTTGCTTTCGGTAGCGAGTGTGGAGGGTAAAGATTTCACCGCCCAGGTCGTGGCCAGGATCCAGAATATTGAGGAGCGGAAGCTCCTGGGGGAACTCTCGCAGGAACTGAGCAAACAACATCGCCTGGTCCGTGAACTGGGCGAAGTGGAGGTGGGGCGTCAGATCCTATCCAAATTCCAGTTTGCACACCATCTGTTCCAGCGCTACCTGTACAACGGATTGAGCGCTGCCGAACAGCGATTGCTGCATGGGGAGATCACGACCGTTCTGGAAGACATCTTCGGTGAGGAGGCGGACCACAACGCCGTACAACTGGCTTATCATTGCCAGCGCGCCAACCTACAGGAAAAAGCCATCCGTTATCTGCGGCTTGCCGGTGACCAGTCCAGGACCAGCTATGCCAACCAGGAAGCTTTGCGCTACTACTCTGAACTACTGAGTTTGCTCCCGGCAGAAGGCACCGAACGGTTCGAGGTTCTTGCGCTGCGAGCCAGCGTGTATGATGTGGTGGCGGATCGCCAGGCTCAACTTGCGGATGCTGAGGAAATGATTGCCATTTCTAAAATCCTTGGCGACGACACCATGCAGCTAGACGCGCTGCTGGCATTGGTTGATGTCTATATCGAGACCGAGCATATCTTAGCTGAGAAACCCGCAGAAAAAGCTCTGGATTTGGCCAGGGAACTTGGCGATCAAGTTCGGGAAGCCAGCGCGCTGCAGCGTTTGGGCTATTGCGCCTGGCTCAAAGACGATCTTGCGGTGAGCCGTGAGTATCTGGAAGAGGCGGTGACCCGCTTTCAACAGGCGAATATATTGGATAAAGCTGCGAGCTGCTTACATATTCTTTCGCTGGCTCTTGGATCATTGTATGAAAACTCAGCAGCGCTGGAGGCTGCGCGGGAAGCTGTCGAACTCAGCAGAAAGATTGGGGATCCTCGGATGGAGGCGACCAGCTTACGGCGGTTAGCCATCGCGCACGGTAACCTTGACCAGCATACAGAAGCGCTGCCGATCGCCGAGCAGGCGCTGGCGCTTCATCGTGAAGTCGGTGACTGGAGTGAGGAGGCTCATGCCCTCAATGTGTTGGGCATCATCTACGGGTGGCTCGATCGCTGGGATGAGCACGAGATTGCGTTGCGAGAATCTCTCCAGATCGGTCATGATTTACGCGAAACCATCCCAATCCTATTCGCCACTTTTAACCTGGTTACAACTCACTACTGGCGTGAAGGTCGGTGTGAGGGAGCGATCCGCTTCCTGGATGAGGAATTGGAATGGGCGCTGGGGGCAGAAAACGATTGGCTGATAGGGGCGCTGAATTATCACAAAGGGTGGTTTCTCATTGAATTGGGCCAGTTCGATACCTCCCTCGCCGCCTTGGAAATTGCCCTCTCAACTCTGGAAGAGTATGCACCCGAGGGCCGGGTTCATAGTACCACCTTGGCCTGGATCGGATTACATCATGCTGTGACCGGCACCCGGGTCTCGGCAGAAGAATATTCAGACCGAGCCCAGGAACTGGCGGATCGATTGCTCAACCCTGTAGATCGCGTCTGGATAGTATCGACCAATGCGAGAACCGCGCTCATCCTTGGCGAAAAGGAGCGCTTACAGCAAGCTCGCCAGGCGATCGATGAGAGCCTGGAGATTGTACTACGTTCTACCGATTATGAATTAATTGAAGAACTGCTGAATACATCCGCTCATTTACGCCTGGCACAGGGTGATGTTGAGGGTGCCTACGAACGGACATCTGAATTGGCCCGACTCCTGGATTATGTTCCTGCCCATCCAGCCCCTCAAGACTACGCCTACACCCATGCGCAAGTGCTGCAGGCCCTCGGTCGAACCAAAGAGGCAGAGCCTTACATTAAGCGGGCCTATGATTGGATCATGCTGGTAGCGGACAAGACCGAGAGCGAAGCCTGGCGACGTAACTGGCTTGAGGATGCCCGCCGGAACAAAGAGATCCTGGAGGTCGCGGCTGAGATGGGCATCGCTTGATCGCCTTGTACCTCCTGAGCTGACTGATCAGCTGGAATTCCATTGGGGATAATAAGAGATAATGCTTTCCTCTCTCAGTTCGAAACAGAGTGGAAAGTGAGTTTCAATCAAATCTCAGCCTGGGATTGAACACCTCGCCAACGATATAAAAGACGCCTCAGAAGAGAGTGAATGCAATTGCAGATGGGATAATGAGGTACCATTGCAAATCTTCGACTGCGCCCTGAAAGATATCTTGAATCTGCCAGATCATTGCTGAACTTAAAAAGAAGGGGGTGGCAAGTGGTGTACAATGAATTCATTGACAATATTTACTGAAAGACTGGATTCCCATGATTGATTATGACCTAACCCAAATCCCCCTCTTCAGTTCACTACCTCCCAGCGAGATTGAATTTCTAACAGAGGTGTTGAGACCTTTCACGCTTGATCCAGGCGAAGTATTGTTTAGCGAGGGAGAACCAGGAGTTAAGTTTTATATCATCACCGATGGTCAAGTGGAGATTGTCAAATCCATCGGTACAGCTGATGAGCAAATTCTAGACAACCGCGGTCCAGGGGATTTCTTTGGCGAGATGAGTCTGCTTATCCCGGATGGGTTGCGTACGGCCAGTGTGCGGGCATGTTCACCCGTGCAGATAATGGAATTGAGCTGCCCCGATTTTGACAGATTAGTGCAAAAACGACCATCTCTTGCATTTGAAATGGTGCGAGAGCTAAGTTTACGGCTGCGCGACTCTGATAATGCCATGATCCGTGACCTGACAGAGAAAAATCTAGAATTGGCTCAAGCGTATCAAGAACTTCAAGCGGCCCAGATCCAATTGGTTGAGAAAGAAAAACTGGAGCATGAACTAGATTTAGCCCGTAATATCCAGCAATCCATCTTACCGGATAACTTAGCATTAATGGAAGGTTTTGACTTTGGCGCCCGCATGTTGCCTGCCCGTGCTGTAGGAGGAGACCTCTATGACTTCATCCAGCTTGACCAGGATACTGTGGGCATTTCCATAGGTGATGTCTCCGATAAAGGCGTCCCAGCAGCGATCTTCATGGCACTCTATTGCAGTCTGCTGCGTGCTGAAGCTTCCCATATCTCCTCACCCGCAGATGTGCTCCGCAGAGTCAACCGCCATCTGTTGGATTTGAACGAAGCTCGTATGTTTGTGACTGCCTTATATGGTGTGCTGAATCGCAAAACCTGTGAATTTTCCTACGCCCGTGCTGGACATCATGTCCCCATCTTAGTTGACGATTGCGGAAAAGAAATTGTGATCAATCGGGGTCAGGGGCAATTATTGGGCTTTTTTTCAGATCCCGACCTGGATGTGCAAACTGTGGTCATTCCCCAAGGAAGTACCCTGTTGTTATATACCGATGGCATGTTCGATGTGATGGATAGGAATGACGAGATTTTAGGGGAAGACCGCCTCAGAGAGATGATCTGCACTAACCAGGGTAGTTCAGCACAAGATTTGTGCGATAATCTCATCGGGGTATTGAAATCGTATCAGGGAGAAAGCCCGCAGTTCGATGATATGGCTTTAGTAGCGATCCAGTGCGTCTGCAGATCTGAATAATTACCGCTATCATTCAGGATTAGAGGGAAAACAGGCCTTGATTATTGCTCTTTCAGCTTGGGGCTGACGACTTCATCTAAAGTGCGCGATAGCATATAGAACGAGCCGCAGAACAACATGATGGCGATGGCCGGGGCCATGATCACGTGCCACTGTAAACCTTCAGCCGCACCTCGAAAACTGTCGATAGTAAACCAGATCATCGCTCCCCAACTGAAGCGCAAGCTGCGCTCAAAATAGGAGAGGATCGCCTCGATCATCACCGAACCAGTGATGATGAACATCATATTGACAGTGATCAGCGCAGCCAGGCTGGGCAGGATGTGCACACTGATGATTCGCCAATGCCCTCCCCCAGCCACTCTGGCAGCCTGGGTGTATAACTTGCTCTTAATCGATAGGGTTTGCACTTTGATCATCAACGCAAAGGAACCCAAACCCGCAAATACCCCGTAGATCAAGCCCACCTGAACCCAGGTCAACTCGAAGATTAGACCCACAATCAGCAAGACCACCGCCGGTGGCAGCATGATAAAAACATCGGTGAACATCATCAAGATTGTATCGAGCAGCCCTTCAAAATAGGCTGCTGACACCCCAACAATTGTGGCGATAAACGTGCCTATCAGGGCGGAGATGAGACCAACCCCCAGAGAGGTGCGTGTGGCAAATGCCAGTTGGCTAAAAACATCCCTTCCCTTGTAATCCGTTCCTAGAATATGTTTCCCCGAAGGCAGAGAAGGATGGGTAAAGTCGGGATCATATCCCATCAGGG
Source organism: Anaerolineales bacterium (assembly GCA_049644685.1). Taxonomy (GTDB): domain Bacteria; phylum Chloroflexota; class Anaerolineae; order Anaerolineales; family UBA11858; genus B10-G9. The sequence goes on along the minus strand of JBARSJ010000064.1, from coordinate 3,146 downwards.
GATTATAAATTTTATTAGGCAAAACCTTCGACATCAGCAGCGGTTGGAATAGTGCCAATAATCCAAAAAAGGCAATAATGATGAGGGCAATGAGTGCGACTGGGCTGCCAAAAAATGCTTTCCACTGACGACCTCGGTTGCGCAGCCAAATCTGATACCGCGTGGCACGCCGCTGGATGAAACCTCGCAGACCTGGGGCATAGATAGGCGGGGGACTGATTAAGCCATGTGGTTGTCCCATTAGTCCACTCTCCCTGCAAAGCGCCTTATCTGTTCAATTTTTCTTAAACGCGGATCCAGCCAGACCGTTAGAATATCGAGGGTGGTATGAGCCAACAGGATGGCAATTGCAACCACAGATAAGACACCCAACATAACAGGCAGGTCATTCTCAGTGGCTGCTCTTATCAGTTCCTGCCCCATGCCATCCCAATAGTAGAAATGCTCAATTATAAAACTCCCGATGATGATAAAGGGTAAATGTACAATAAAGCGAGTCAACACAGGAAGGATGGCAACCCGGGCAGCGTGGCGGTCTCGTACTTGAACATCTGGCAGCCCTCTGGCCCGGGCCGCGGTCACATGTTCTGTTCCAACGGCTTCAGTCATTGTAGTTTTCATGATCAACATGGTCTCACCGAAGGATAACAAGATCAGGGTAGACAAAGGGAGCACCAGATGATTGAGAATATCTAACGCCAACACCCATGGCCCATTGATGATCCAGGGGATGGTTGCCAGAATGATGATCCCTGTACCTCCCATCAGTCGCCAGAGAATTCTCTTACGATGGGCGAAATAGCGGGTTAACCAGGCAACTATCAGATAGGCTAAAATCCCTAAAACCATGGTGACTAGAAGTTTAGTAATCACCTCATTTAGGGTAATATCCATCCCGAACCACTTTATGGGGTCGATGAGTTTTTCGGGGGGGAACCAATCTAAATACAGTCCAAAGACACTGATCATCACAAAGGCTAGCCAGGGAGCGAAAGATGTATAGAAAGCCGTCCCGCCCAGAGTAGCGGCAAACTCCAACCACCCCCGAGGCTGCCAGGCAACCAGCTTCCCCAGCCACATCCCAAGCATAAAACCGCCGATGGTTCCAGGAATCAACAACAGAAGCGTTCTCGGTAAGGTAATTTTAAGTATCTCGGTTACCAGCTTGCTGCCGAGGCTGCTAGATTTCCCCAAATCGCCGCGATAGAAAGCTGTCATCCATCCTACGAACTCACCCCACCACGGTGTAGTTACCTGAACCACCTTTGGTTTGGTTGAAGTTACTTGTTCGTCAGGCAGGTCTTGTTCAGGGGTTATCTCCACATCGACAGGTACCTCCATCTCAATGGCGATCCCTTCTGGCATATTGGGCATCTCCAGGTCAATGGATGTCTCTCTAGCGGGTGAAATATCCGTACTAATCGGCGGCTGAGGATCAACTGACGGTTCCCCAGCGGTATCTGTCACCGACCCGAAACCGCTGAGATTTTCTCGAAACTTTATAGCCAACTCCAATGCCTGCATATCATATGGAAGAGCAGCGTTCAGCACTTGGATGAGACCGAAAAGGACCAATTGGAATAGAACTAGAGTGATCAGTGATCTGAGCACGCGATCGCTGGCAAATCGAAGTATCCCCCTTGGAATTAAGGATGAAAGATTAGGCACTGCACTCCAGAATCAATCAGTAAGATCGGATAGGTTAGGAAGCAATGAACCTACAAGGTGAACTTTTTTAATTTTATGATAGAACACTTTGTTTTCAATAACAAGTCAGCTCACTCTGTTCGGAGGTAAGCAGGAACACCGGGCAAAGATTTCATTCTCATTTACACTTAGTCATGATAAGCGTATTCCCATCATTATTGTCAAAGTCGAAATGAACTTCATCCATCAAATTTTTCATCAAGAATAGCCCTGCCCCCCTGGTTTGGAGATCCTCTAGATGAACATCAAAATCCGGATCAGCAATTTGGTCTGGATCAAATTTTTTCCCCCAGTCCTTAATAATAATTCTAACGCCTTCTTCTGTGCTCTCACCGGAACAAACAATCTCCCCTATCCCCTCATCACCATAGCCATGCTCAATTATATTCGTGCAAGCCTCAACAATGGCTAAACGAATTTCGTAAACCTGAGCAGGGCTAAATCCAACTTCTACTATTATCTGAGTTATGAAATCTTCTATCTCAGCCAGGCTCGCATAGCGTCCAGGAAATGTTCTGGTTAGCATTACCTGCTAAAAACTACCCACTGCTGCTGTGACATCACTGAATATCTCGATAAAATGTTTCACCCCAACAAGGTCAAAAGATTTCAACATTTCATCGGCTACATTGACTAATGCCAGCTTTCCTTTTTTCTTACTGCAGACTTTTTGGGTTTCAAGAAGTACCCATATACCTCGACTGGAGATGAAATCTACTTCACTCATGTCAAACACAATACCCGCTTTACCTGATTCAATGATGGAATTAAAAGCCTTTTGAAGATCTGGTGCGGTCTCACTATCAATTCGACCTATGGCTTTTACCACATCGCAGCGGTTGTATGAAATTGTTGTTATTTCCATAATCATACCCCTTGTAATATTGTCCCTTTGGTCAGTATAAAAAGTATAACACAAATAATTTTCACAACGGCTTTTTCAGGCTGTGACCCCCTAAAATCTGATACCTGTTAACATGGCTTGAGTCATTCATGATCGACTGGAAAGCCTTGGGGGTAAACGAGGGTACAATCCATTTCTACACTGGAGAATTCCGTCTGAGATAAACTTACTTCCTTTTTATGACCGCCCTAATTTTAAGCTCTTCTTTGTTGATAATCCGCTGAATATTGGCGCGATGCAGGTAAAAACAGAGAATGGTGAGGCAAACGCTCATCAAGGTGAAAACAATTGGATAGCTTAATATATAAGTCACAATAGGCAGCGTGATAAAGGCTGTGAATGAACCAACAACAATATAATCAGCCAACAGCGCAGGAAGAGCCACCAGAAGCACAAAAAGTATTCCCAGTTTCCAGTTTAAACCAAACATCATTCCCACCAAAGTGGCTACGCCTTTTCCTCCTCGGAATTTCATATAAAAAGGGAAGATGTGTCCAAGAATTGCCATTATGCCGGAGAGATAAGCTAAATCAGG
>JBARSJ010000063.1:0-1557 GCA_049644685.1 Anaerolineales bacterium | reverse complement strand
CCTTTTATCCCAATAAACAAATGACAACTGGAGAAGGCGGTATCGTGGTAACCAATAATGACCACGCCGCAGAATTCATGAAAGCCCTTCGCAATCAAGGACGCGCGCCTGGTGATACATGGCTGGAGCATACCTATCTCGGTTATAACTACCGCTTGGACGAATTAAGCGCAGCGCTTGGTCTTTCCCAGATTAATCGGCTGGAAAATTTACTCGCCAACCGCCAGGCAGTTGCGGATTTATATAACGCACGTCTGGCATCAATCAAGGGCATCGAAATTCCTTACGTTGATCCGGCAACTACTCGTATGAGCTGGTTTGTATATGTTGTCCGTGTTTCCCAAGGATTTAACAGGGATATATTTGCCGCAGCTCTCGAGGAGGAAGGTATCCCTGCGCGGCCCTATTTTTCACCCATCCATTTGCAGCCGTATATGGTCAAACAATTCGGTTTTCAGACGGGTGATTATCCAGTAACTGAAGATCTTGGGAATCGATCGCTGGCCCTTCCGTTTTCCGGAGTGATGACAGAAAAAGAAGTGGATCTGGTTTGCTGCGCAATCGAACGATGCTTACAGCAGTAGAGGTTTGACAGATGGAAGAAGTTTTCAAACCAGCAAGGCGTCGTGGTTTGATTGTATGGACAGGTTTATTATTACTGAATTTGTCGCTGGTTGCCTGGTTGGTAATACAGGCATTGACACAAACAGTTAGCGGTTTCTTTATCCTGCTAATTATCGCTGCTGTGGTTATCTTTCTGCCTGTACCCCTCATCCTCTACCGGCTTCTCTCTCTGATCCGCGGGAAATACACGATCGACCATGATGGGCTGCATATCGAATGGGGACTTCGCACCGAAGATATCCCCATGCATGAAATTGAGTGGGCGCGGCCTATCCAGGAAGCTGCCTTTGAAATATTGCTGCCGCCTATGGCATTCCCGGGAAATGTTCTCGGCAGCCGGGTACACAGGGATCTTGGATTGATTGAATTTATCGCCTCAGAAACTCAAAACCTGCTGCTTATCGCAACAACACATAAAATTTTCACGATCTCTCCGCAAAATAACACCGCCTTCCTGAACGCTTTGAGGCGAAATGCGGAAATGGGGACTATTTCGCCAATTGAAAGTCAATCATCAAAAGCAGATTTTTTAGTTGGCTAACTCCTGGCAAACCGTGTAGCTAGAACCTGGATTCTTATGGGTGCAATTTTGTCCGCAGGACTGCTTGTTCTTACCGCATTCATTATTCCCACACGTGACACAATCCCGCTTGGATTCAATCCATTGAGCAGAGCCATGGAAACTGCACCGGCGAACAGGCTGCTGCTGCTTCCAATCCTCTCACTGCTCACATTCGTAGTCGACCTGGGCATGGGCGCCTACTTCTTTCGAAAAAAAGGTTATCGGGTCGCTTCTTACCTGATTTTCGCATCAGCGTGCATCCCCCCGCTCTCCTTTATCGGGTTGATCGTAATGTTCATCCTCATTTGACTATCCGTATATTTCCAACCCCGGCATTAATTCCATGCTTGTCCCCTCTTCACTACCTGTAT
>JBARSJ010000062.1:0-15679 GCA_049644685.1 Anaerolineales bacterium | reverse complement strand
GCCTTCAGTAAATGATGAATTGTAGATCTGCATGGATCCTGTGATAAAGCAAAAGCAGAAGTGTGAACAACTCTAGAATCAGCAACGGCTGAGATCAGGGGGTCAGTCAGTGATAAAAATCGATCAGCACCGCGGTAAACAGCAAAATCTGGCGTTTTTGTCTGCCGGGCGATGGGGATGATGGTTGTGGTCGCTTCGGATGTGGATTGAAGATAGGTGAGGTTCACTCTGGCTTCGGCGAGCTCTTTTCGCAGAAAAATCCCCATACTATCTTGTCCCACACAAGCTCCCAGCGCAGCTGGAAAACCCAAACGTGACAGGTTCATAGCGAGATTTAATACTTCACCGCCGGCAAATTTCTGGAAACCCTTGGCATCTTCCAGCGTGTTCACAATCTCGGTGGATATTAAATCTACGACGGCTTCTCCAAGTAAAAGGAATTTAGAGTTGGATTTTTCTGTCATATGTCTTGAGAGATATTATGCCAGAAATAACAGCTAGAGACCGGGAAGAGTTTAAATTTGATTGATTCCAGACTGGGAATGAAAACGGTCAATAGATTTGTCTGGTAAACTAAAATCAACAGAGTAATACTTAGAACATCGAGGATTATCGATGAAATATGTTAGCGTTGAGGAAATGATATCAATTGAAGAAGCGGCGAATGCCGCTGGTTATTCATACCAGGCGATGATGGAGGCAGCAGGGAGGGGGCTGGCAGATGTGATCCAGAAAGAATTCGGCCATTCAGCACAGAAAATGATAACTGCCCTGGTGGGTTCGGGGAATAATGGGGGTGACGCGCTCGTTGCTCTTGATTACCTGCTTTCCCAGGGTTGGCAAGCTTCAGCATTGCTGTTCAGGAAACGGTCTCCCCATGACCCTTTGATGAAACGGGTTCGCGATAACGGAGGTGCGATCCTGGATTGCAGTGAGTATCCCCAGAGCTGTGATTCCATTCAGCAGGAGCTTGCTGAAGCGGATTTTATTCTCGATGGTGTGCTGGGAACCGGTATAAAGCTTCCAATACGGGAACCTTTAGATGATCTGCTGGGTTTCGTCAAGAAAGAAGTGGATGGGCTTAGAAAAAAACCACCAATTATTGCTGTGGATTGTCCATCCGGTATTGATTGTGATTCGGGGGAAGCTGCTCAAACATGCCTGAGAGCAGACCTCACCGTAACGATGGCGGCTGTAAAACAGGGTTTACTGCGTTTCCCTGCCTATGATTACCTAGGAGATCTTCAACTTGTAGAGATAGGATTGCCTGATGGGTTACCTGAAATGGAAAATATTGGACGCGAGATTATTGGGATTGAATGGGTAAAGCAGATCCTGCCGGAGAGGCCCCTAAACGCTCATAAAGGGATATTTGGGACTGCTCTTATCATCGCGGGATCTGTGAACTATCCCGGGGCTGCTATCCTGGCTGGAGAATCTGCCTATAGGATTGGGGCAGGATTAGTCACCATGGCTGTCCCGAAAACGATTTACTCCGGGGTTATTGGGAACATCCCGGAAGCTACCTGGATCCAACTGGATGATCTGGATGGGGCGATTTCTTCATCAGCCATTGAACAGATCAAAGGTGCCCTTAAACGACCAACTGCTTGTCTTATTGGTCCCGGGTTGGGAATAAATTATTGTTCCAGGGATTTTCTGAATAAGGTTCTCCGCCTGAAGGATCTGCCGCCGCTGGTGCTGGATGCAGACGGTTTAAGATTAGCGGCTAAGATTAAGAATTGGCAAGGCGCAATACCTGCCGGAAGTGTATTGACCCCTCATCCAGGAGAAATGTCGTATTTAACCGGTATACCAGTTGATGAAATTCAGAGAGACCGGGTTGGTATTGCTGAAAAATATGCACAGGATTGGGATCAAATCTTGGTGCTCAAAGGAGCAAACACGGTGATCGCAGATCCTGGAGGTCAAACAAAAATTCTTGAAGCTGCCCATCCTGCTCTGGCCAGGGCAGGAAGCGGAGACGTATTGGCTGGAATCATAACCGGATTGATTGCCCAGGGAATTTCACCGTTTGAAGCCGCTGCCGGTGGTGCCTGGATCCATGCCAGGGCAGGGGTTATTGCAGCAGGGGAAAAAGCCAATTCAGCCTCTGTCTTGGCTGGTGATATCTCAGATGCAATCGGGCAAGTGGTATCTGATTAATTTTGAGATCACTGAAATGAAAAAAACCCCGGTTTGAGTACCGGGGTTTTTTGATGTTAATACGTTTCACCTGGGTAAAGGGAAATTAGCCTTCACTTTCCTCAGCAGCTTTTTTTCCGCCCTTGGTGACCTTGTCAAGTTTTTGTTTCTGTTCTTCCAAAATTACCCGTCCCTGTTCTTGAAGTTTTTTGGCTTGCTCCTGGGCTTTTTGGGTGTATTCCTGAGCTGCAAGCTTGGCATCTTCTGCTGCTTTTTCAGCTTTCTTTCGGGCATCTTCAACCGTTTCAATCGCCTTGTCCTTTATCTCCAGACTCTTGTCAATGATGACTTGTCGGGTTTCTTCTCCGGATTGAGGTGCTAATAATAAGGCAGTGATAGCTCCGGCAATACCCCCGAGTAATAGTCCGGACATAAAAGCGCCAAATTCATTGCTATTATCAGACATAGTTCACACTCCTATATTGTTTATTTACTCTGCTATTCTTTCTCAGACTTGAAAAAACTGAGGATTTTATTTAATCCAGCCAAATATTGATTTAATTTTAGGACCGGTTCAACCAGGTGTTCACTGAGGAAAGCAGTTGTGCCCCTCAATGTATTGGCTGTTTCGTTGGTTGATTCGAGGATTGGTTTAATTTCATTTTGAAGAAGCAGTGTCAAACGGGCAAGCTGAATGATGAGAATGATCATCACTCCGCCAATAAGAAGAAACTCCAAAGCCATGAAAATGATAAATATATCCCTCACGCGTCCTGTATCTGTTCCTGGCTGCAGTAATAGCACCAACCCCACTACAACCAGGGAAAGTATTAACAGGCCGCCGATGATTAAAGCAACTTTTTTCCCGGTAGATTGAGGTTCGTTCTTTTGGTGTTCTTCTTCTGCGGCAGGTAATTCCAAGGGGATAGTTTCCCGCAAAGATTGTTGGGGCTCTGTCATAATAGTCAGATTATAACATACTCTCTTAACTCAAAAATATTACCAGCCGGAGAACCAATTAAACCAGTATTCCAGGCCCTGACTGAAGAAAACAAGGGGCAAATTGACTGTTCAGGTCCCTTATTGAGGGAGATGTGGACAGGGATTTTAAATGATCGAGGCTTATCCCGGTTTGCAGATAAGCCCCGTACAAATCAGGTGGAGATGGCGGGAATCGAACCCGCGTCCGAAAGAATCAACCGCTCGGACGTCTACGAGCGTAGGCAGTTGTTCATTTTTATCAGATGGACTACAACTGCCCAGAGTTTCATCTGATTAGCCGCTGGGACCCGAAAGCCCCACTTGAACCGGAGCAGCGGCGTCATCCGGATGCACTCCTGCTTTCTGACGTTCATTCTCTCCCAGCAGGAGATTGAAAGAGGTGAACGAGATTGCTTCTGACGGCAATCGTCTGTCTTACCTTGGCTTATGCAGCGAGGGGAAGAGCAGCATATTCAGTGCGGTTGGCACTTAAAGTTTTGCGCTGATTTAACGAGAACGGCGCCTCTCGGCTCGCAATCCGGGGCTGGTTTCTTCCGTCGATACCTTTCATCCCCGCTGGAATCATTATATCACAGCAGGGTGGAGGATCTGGAAAGGTGTAATAGAAGGATATAAGAATCTTGCTGAGTAATCAATCCCAAATTAATTGGAACTCTACTCCTGCATGGATGCAGGTTCAATGGGTTCATCGTGAAGACCACAGCTCATTCTCCAGCGGCGGCCGTCCGGCGAAAGAAGATCTTCTGCTTCAACTGGTCCCCAGGAACCGATATCATAAACAGCGAGATCATCAGTAGATTGATCTTCCCAGGACCGAATCAAGGGATCAATGATTTGCCATGCTGTTTCTATTCCGTCACTTCTGGTAAACAGGGATGGATCGCCTGCGATTGCTTCACTAAGCAATCTCTCGTAGGCGCCAGGAAGTTTCAGGTCATCAAAGAACCCCTGGTAATGAAATTCCATGTCCACGGCGCGCATATTCTGCTCTGAATCGGGTTCTTTTGCCTGAAATTTTAAATGGATTCCTTCATCTGGTTGAATACAGATGGAAAGTATGTTTGGAGTTAACTGATCAGGATTTGAAAGACCAAACATCAAGTGGGGAGGTTTTTGGAATTCTATGGTGATTTCTGTTGCTTTTCGTTTGAGTGATTTACCGGATCGCAGATAAAAGGGGACTCCTTTCCAGCGCCAATTATCAATGTATAGCTTCAGGGCAGCATAAGTGGGAGTCCGGGAAGACTGGGCGACGCCAGGAGCATCGCAGTAACCCAGGTATTGTCCGGCAACAGAATCTTCCCGGCTTAATGGGTGAATGGATCGCAGTAATTTGACCCGTTCATTCCGGATTGCATCAGCATTGAACGAAGCCGGAGCTTCCATAGCCACCAATGAGAGAAGCTGGAAGAGATGATTTTGAAACATATCTCTCAGGATGCCAGCCTTATCATAATATTCGGCTCGATGTCCGACATCTACACTCTCTGCAACCGTGATCTGGATGTTATCAATATAGCGTCTATCCCATACCGGTTCAAAAATTGTATTGGCAAAGCGGAAGAACAAAATATTCTGGGCAGTTTCTTTACCCAGGTAATGATCTATCCGGTAAACCTGGTTTTCAGAAAAAACCTGGTGGATAGTTTTGTTCAATTCCTGGGCGGTTTGAAGGTCTTTTCCATACGGTTTTTCGACTATCACGTGTTTCCAGGGGGCGGATTTTCTTCCTTCCTGGCTGGCAAGTCCTGCCTTCCCCAGGTTTTGTATGGTTTGGTGGTAAAAATCGGGTGAGATTGCCAGGTAATATAACCTATTTGAGGGCTTATCTTCCAGCGCATTTAAGGTGTCCCCTAATTTGCGGAAGTCTTCTACATCCGCAAGATCACCCGGCTGATAATAGATGTTTTTTGAAAAATCATCCCACTTCTCCTGGTGAAATGAATCCGGGTTGAATTTTTTGATTCCCTCCAGCAAGTGCTGTTTGAATTGATCATGAGAGAACTTTGATCTTGAGGTGCCGATTATCCGTGTTTCTGGTAACCGTTCCTTTTGATAAAGATTAAATAAGGCAGGGATTAATTTCCTTTGAGTAAGATCGCCGGACGCGCCGAAAATCACTATAGAAATAGGATGATTGTTCATCTTGAATTACCCTCCATATACCGGGATGGCTGCTCCATGAATATCTCTGGCAGCGTTGGAAGATAAAAAGAGGATTACTTCCGCCACTGAATCCGGGGAAACCCATCTGGAGGTATTTGCATCCGGCATGGCTTTTCTATTTTCCGCTGTGTCAATGGTGCCGGGCAGGACGCAGTTGACATTTATGCCTTGAGATTTTAATTCCGCGGCCATACTCTCAGTTAATCGGAGCACAGCTGATTTTGCTGCACTGTAAGAACCCATCCCGGCTTTTCCGGAGAGGGCGGGTCGTGCTCCGATACTGATAATCTTTCCCGATTTGTTTTTTAGCATTGAGGGAACGACAGATCTTGAGATATTAAGCAATGTGCGGACATTTAAGTCCATCATCACATCCCAGGTCTTGTCTGTTGTTTCGTGGACTTTTTCTCCCATCCTGAACCCGCCTGCAGTATGAACCAGGATATCGATACGACCGAAATGATCTACTGCTTTGGATACCGCAGAAGAAACCTTTGAAGCATCTGTTAAATCAATTGCTGAAATCAACAGGTGGTCTGGAGAGTTCTCAAGCTGCGGGTAGAGATTTTTTAATCGATCTTGATGATGATCGAGAAGGATTAGAGAAGAACCCTTGGTTGAGAAACCCTTTACCACAGCCGACCCCAAATTCCCGGCAGGACCAGTGATTAAAACAACTTTTTCTTGAAAACTGCTGACCAAAATTTCCTCCTTGATCGGGCTAAGTAACTATTCATTCTTTGTCGCGTGACCGCCAAACTGATTGCGCATAGCAGCTAATATTTTGGCAGCAAAATTATCTTCCTTTCTGCTGACAAATCGTGCCTGTAAGGCTGCGGTAATGACAGGGGCCGGGATGTCCAGATCTATGGATTCAAAAACAGTCCAGCGGCCTTCTCCACTGTCCGCTACCCAGCCCTTGATACCATCCAAATCAGGATTTTCTTTCAGAGCCTGGGCAGTTAAATCAAGCAGCCAGGAACGGATAACACTGCCGTACCGCCAGATTTCGGCAACTTGACTTAGATCCAGCTGGAATTCCTCTTTCGCTTTCAGGATATCAAATCCCTCTGCATAGGCTTGCATCATGCCATATTCGATTCCATTGTGGATCATTTTCACAAAGTGACCAGCGCCGGAGGGACCCACATGCCCCCAGCCATTGTGTTTTTGAGGAGCAAGAGTTTCCAGAAGTGGAGTGATATTATTAACTGCTTCTTTATCACCCCCCACCATCATGCTGTACCCTTCTGATAATCCCCAAATCCCGCCGCTGGTGCCAACATCTATGAAAAATATCCCTTTTTCAGCCAGAGTTTTTCCGCGTTTGAGTGTATCCTGATAATTGCTATTTCCTCCATCAATGAGAATGTCGCCTTCCTCGAGGAGAGGGGTTAACCCGTTTATTACCGTCTCGGTAGCTTTGCCTGCGGGAACCATGATCCAGATTACCCGGGGTGGGGGGAGGTTATTGATGATTTCTTCCACTGAAAACGCTGCCAGCATATTTTCACTCTCAGCTAACCCCCGCGTGATTTCAGGCGAGCGGTCATAACCAATAATCTGATGTCCACCGCGGATCAATCGCCGGGCCATGTTGGCGCCCATTTTCCCCAGACCAAATACAGCTGCTTTCATATTCTGCTCCCTTTCAGATGAGATCATGTTGGAAAATTGTCCTGTTAAATATATATTCAATTCCGGAAAAGATAAATGTTAATCTTCTTCCTTCCAATAGGGAAGACCTTTATTTATTCAACGGATATTCTTCTTACTATATATTTGGATGAACTCTAAGAAGAATCTCTTACTTTAAGAATTTCAGCAGTTTTTTATTTATTCCCATTCAATAGTGCCTGGTGGTTTGCTGGTAATATCATAAACCACTCGATTTACCCCGGGAACTTCATTTACAACCCGGTTTGAAATCCTCGCTAAGAGCTCTGCAGGCAACCGCGACCAATCTGCTGTCATAAAATCATCAGTGGTTACTGCTCTCAAGGCGATAACATCCTCATAAGTACGCTGATCTCCCATGACGCCAACAGTTTTCACTGGAAGAAGGACGGCAAAACACTGGGATGTTCCCTGGATTGATGAATTTTCTGATGTCCGCAGCAGAGCGGCCTTTTCCAATTCAGTGATAAAAATATTATCAGCTGCCCGTAATCGTTCAACTCTCTCCTGGGTGACCTCTCCAAGGCAGCGAATTGCTAAACCAGGACCTGGAAAAGGTTGGCGCCAAACCAAGGTATCAGGAAGACCGAGAGCTTTACCAATTTTTCTTACTTCGTCCTTAAATAGGTACCTAAGTGGTTCCACCAGTTTGAACTCCATTTTTTCCGGCAAGCCCCCGACATTGTGGTGTGTTTTGATGGTTTCTGTATGAGCCCTATCCACGGAATAGGATTCAACAACATCCGGGTAGATGGTGCCTTGAACCAAAAAATCCGGTTGATTTAGAGCCCGGGCCTGGTTTTCAAAAATTCGGATGAAACGATTTCCAATTCTGGAACGTTTTTGTTCCGGATCGGTAATGCCTTTCAGGTCCTTAAAAAAGAGATCTGCTGCCTGGACAGTATGCAGCTGCATTCCCAGCGATTCCTGAAAAGAAAAGATTACTCCCTCCTGCTCATCTTTCCTGAGCAATCCGGTATCCACAAAAACAGCATCCAGCTGAGTGCCGATGGCTTTAAATACAAGAGCTGTTGCGACGCTGGAATCTACACCTCCACTTGCCGCTGAAAGGACTCGGGATTGACCAACCTGTTTCTTAATCTGGTCAATACTCTGATCGATAATTGATTCGGGGGTCCATCCGGGACTGACGCGGCAGATATCAAAGAGGAAATTTCGGATGATTTCTTCACCGATTGGAGTATGTTTTACCTCGGGATGAAATTGAACTCCATAAATCTGCCGGGTTGAATCTCCCATGGCTGCCAGCGGGGAGTTCTCAGTTTTTGCCAGAGGTATAAAATCGGGTGGAAGCTTTTTTATGCGATCTCCGTGGGACATCCATGCTACGTGAGTACCTTTGGGAAGCAGCAGGTTTTCCTCCCTGACTTCCAGGGCAGATTGACCATATTCTTTATCTGTGGATTGAATCACTTCACCTCCCAGAGCATGAGCAAGCGCCTGCATCCCGTAGCAGATTCCCAAAAGAGGAACGCCTAATTTCAGGAGGTAAGGGGGCAGTTTTGGGGCGTCAGCTGAATAAATGGATGCTGGACCTCCCGATAATATGATCCCCTTGGGATTGAGATCTACAACCGTACTCTGATTTGCATTCCAGGGAAGCTGTTGACAGAATACAGATTGATCTCGTACAAGCCGTGTGATCAGTTGTGTATATTGTGATCCGAAATCCAGAATAACCAGTGTGTCTTGAACCATCGTTAATAAAAAGTGATCGTATCATTCTCCATGGATTTAATCCGGGCGAGTGAGTGTACAGGTATATTTAATTTTTCCAATCGTTCCCGGCCTGATTCGAATGTTTTTTCAATCAAAGCACCCACTCCGACAAGGGTGGAGCCAGCTATTTCAGCCAGGCGGATTAGGCCTAATATCGTCAAACCGGTCGCTAGAAAATCATCGATAATCAGCACCCGTTCCCCATGTCCCAGATATTCCGGGGATACGATCAACTCCACTGTTCTGCCTTTGGTATGGGAGGGTGACAGGGTGAGCAAGACTTGATCAGGCATAGTAATCGGTTTATGTTTCCGGGCGAACACAACCGGGAGATTCATGTGGAGACCCGTTGAAACGGCTGGTGCAATACCAGAAATTTCAGCGGTCAGAATTTTTGTTGGGGAGACATGTTTAAAAAACTTAGCAAACTCTTTCCCAGCTTCATTCATTAATACGGGATCAACTTGATGGTTGATAAAACCATCTACTTTGAGAATGCCATTACCGATATGTTTACCTTCTTTCAGGATGCGTTCCTTGAGCTGTTCCATTCATTCTCCCTTGATAATCCATTCTGGTTCAGATAGGTAAGATTATAATGTATGCTGATTTACTTGTTCAGTCAACTTTACCTGGATTTACAAAAACCTCCACTGCCGTATTTGACAGGGAGATTTTTTTATCAGCTTCTCGAGGGTATATCAGGTTTAATCAGTTTCCGGTACAATAGGAGTTTGTTCTTATTATTCAGAAATATGAGGAGAACCTTGTTTTTAGGAGAATTTGCAGCAATTATCACCTCGGCTACCTTTGCAATAAACTCAGCGATTTTTACTCTGGCGGGAAGAGAAGTCGGTTCAGCAGTAGTAAATCGCCTGAGGCTAATTGTTGCCAGTTTATTGTTGATGGCAGCTCAATGGATTTTCCTGGGAACACCATGGCCAGTAGGAGTAGAATTTGATCGATGGATCTGGCTGGGACTATCCGGTATCGTGGGATTGGTGGTGGGTGATGCTTTCCTGTTTCAGGCTTTTGTGCTGGTTGGACCCCGAGTCTCAATGTTGATGATGAGCCTGGCTCCTGTCCTGGCAGCTTTCACCGCTTGGATCTTTTTGGGGGAAGCCTTAACCTGGTGGCAGATAATGGGTATTATCTTAACCCTTATTGGTGTGATGTGGGTGATTCTGGAAAAGAAGCAGATACAAGGTCCACAAAAAGACAATTATCTGCGGGGTGTATTGTTTGGCCTGGGAGGAGCTGCTGGGCAAGCATTGGGGCTGGTATTGGCAAAAAATGGTTTGGGAGGTTCTTTTTCCCCCCTGGCGGGAAACTTTATTCGTATGTTTACAGCCATGATCGTGATTTGGGTGATTACTATTATTCAGAAGAAGTCCCGAACGACTATACAGCTAATCGTGAATAATCCCAGTGCGAAGTGGAAGATAATAGGGGGTGCATTCTTGGGTCCGTTTCTTGGTGTGTCCTTGTCGTTATTTGCATTGCAGCATACCAGTGTAGGCGTTGCCAGTACCTTGATGGCTCTGCCTCCTGTATTTATACTCCCGATCGAATATTTTTATTTCAAGGAAAGATTTGGCTGGGGAGCGATTGCCGGGACAGTGGTCGCTATGTTAGGGGTTGCGGTCCTTTTCCTGGTTTGATTCCAATATCCTTCCTGAGGATAACCGGCGTGCTATAATGCAGGACATAAAAAAATAAAACATATACGGTGGTAATTTCGGTGGAGGATTGATGTACAAAACGCATACCTGTGGTGAGTTGGGGGTAAAGGATATAGGGAAGGAAGTGTCATTAGCCGGCTGGGTTGACCGGCTTCGGGATCTCGGAGGTGTAACCTTTCTGGATTTGCGTGATCGTTTTGGCATTGTCCAGCTGGTTTCCAATCCGGAAACTTCTCCCCCGGTGCATCAAGAGCTGATCCCTGTTCGGATGGAATGGGTTATTCAAGCTGTTGGCGTTGTCAGAAAACGACCAGAAGGTATGGAAAATCTAGATCTGTCGACTGGTGAAATTGAAGTAGAAATTACTCGCGTAGAAATATTAAATCCTGCGAAAACACCCCCGTTCATGATCAATCAGGATGAGGATGTAGATGAGCAAACCCGGTTGAAGTACAGGTATCTGGATCTGCGTCGTCCCCGGATGCGGGATAATATGATCCTGCGTCACCGTGTGACCGCGTTTATCCGAAACTATCTGGATGAAAAGGCATTTTTGGAAATAGAAACGCCGATATTGTTTAAAACCACGCCAGAAGGCGCCCGGGATTATATTGTCCCCTCACGGGTTCACCCCGGGGAGTTTTACGCTCTCCCTCAGTCCCCGCAGCAGCTTAAACAGATGCTTATGGTTGCGGGTATTGAGCGATATTTCCAGATAGCACGCTGTTTCCGGGATGAGGACCAGCGTGGTGACCGGCAGCCGGAGTTTACCCAGTTGGATATTGAGATGTCATTTGTTGAAAGAGAAGATGTGATGGATTTAATCGAGGGATTATATACCTCCCTGGTGAAAGAAGTTACTCCAGATAAGAAATTGTTGGAAACCCCCTGGCCCCGGTTTACATACAAAGAGGTTTTGGATAGATTTGGTAAAGATAATCCGGATATCCGCTTTGGATTGGAGTTGAAAGATATTTCAGAGATTGCCCCTGAATCGGGATTCCGCGTGTTCTCGGATACGGTTAAAAAAGGCGGAACAGTCCGCGGAATTAATGCCAAAGGATTAGGTGGCTACAGCAGAAAACAAATTGATGAATTAACGGAATATATCAAAGTATATGGCGCAGGTGGATTGGCATATTTGGCTTTAACCCCGGAAGGAGAGGAAAAGTCCTCATTTGCTAAATTCCTTACTGAAGAAGTAAAAAAGCAGATTCTTACCATGATGGACGCTCAGCCCGGGGATTTGCTCTTGTTTGTTGCTGATAGTCAGGAGGTTGTTTTTGAGAGCCTGGGCAGGTTACGGGAAAAACTTCGCGATTTGTTGGAATTGACTGATAATGAAACACTGGGTTTTTGCTGGGTAACAGACTTTCCCCTAGTAAACTACATCAAGGATGAAGAGCGCTGGGACCCCAGCCACCATTTATTTACTTCACCCATGATGGAAGATATTGAGGAGTTAGAAGAGGATCCGTCTCTGGTCCGGGGACAGCAATATGATCTTGTCCTCAATGGTCACGAAATTGCAGGAGGTTCCATCAGGATCCATAATGCAGATTTGCAGGAAAAGATATTTGCCTTGATTGGTTTGGACATGGAAGTTGCCAGGGAGAGATTTGGGCATATGCTGCAGGCCTTTTCCTATGGAACACCACCCCATGGTGGGATTGCATCAGGTATTGACAGATTATGCATGCTGCTGGCGGATGAACCCAATATCCGGGAGGTGATTGCCTTCCCCAAGAATCAATCTGCCAGGGACTTAATGGGGAATGCTCCATCCCCTGTAGAACCTGAACAATTGGAGGAGTTGCACATCAAACTGGCCTTAGATTGAGCCAATTTAATAAATCCACATTTCCCCTATTCACCAGGGGAGACGTATGGTAAAGTGTATTCCACCCTACTGTGTGCGTGATGTGACAGACGTGTTTTGAGCCAACACTAACTTTTAGGGTTCCTATATTGCGGATGTAACGCGATAGGCCTGAGCCAAGGCGGAGCTTCCGTTGCGGAAACCCAATCTGCGAAAGCAGGTTCAAGACTAAGTCACACACGGCATGGTGGGGTGTTTTTTTAACGGGGGAAATTAGAAGGATCTTTAGGAAACCCAAATTTTCCGCTACTGGGCAGCTGGGATTTTGGCCAGGAAAACCTGAACCTCAGAAATTAACCTTTAGATTCAATTTTTCTATTGATATCTTAATAATCAACTTGTGGTCAAAAGCCAGAACAGGGAGATCTGAGAGGTTAAACCAACCTACCTCAGCTGCATCACTGCCTGCCTGAGGGTGGATTTGACTCTCATTATCAATCACTGCACTGTATGCGGTAGAGATCACTCGGGTTCTGGGATCTCTGTCTGGATCACTGAATGTATGAACTTGCTCGAGTTTTATATTCTGCAGCCCGGTTTCTTCCCTCAACTCTCTTTCAGCTGCTTGTTCCTGGGATTCCTTCATTTCGACAAATCCCCCGGGTAGGGCATAACTGCCCCGGAAGGGATCCTGGGCTCGTTTAATAAGAAGCACCTGGTATTCCCCGTTCTTTTTCTGGAATAATACAATATCTACAGATACAGCTGGTCTGGGGTGTTGGTAAGTATACAAAGTCGTTAGCTCCCTAAAAATCAATAATAATCCTTAAAATTAGATTATAATTCTAATATTGATTGCTAATTGGAAGGAAAAACCTCAATTAGGAGGAAAATAAGCCATGGAAAAAATCAAATTTCGCCATTTTATTGTGGCAATTATTGTACTTTCTGCTCTGACAGCCTGCACTTTGCCCGGATTCTCGACTCCCACCCCTTTCTCATTTCCCACTCCGGACAAAACAATGACCGCATTGTTTGAACCAACCCAAGCTGCGCCAGCGACATCAGCAGCAACGGTATCAGAAGAAGAAATTCAGAAAACAGCGACTGAAGCGGTTCCTTCAGAGACGCCCAAAGTGGAAGAGACTGAGGCTCCTCCAACTGAAACAGGGGAACCTACCAAGACGATTGATCCGACAGTGTCCTATGTAGGACCATCCATTCGCAGTGGACCTTCAATCAGAGCATATTACATGAATACTAAACCCACCATTGATGGTGATTTATCTGAGTGGGCTCCGCCGATACAGAAAGTGATCAACCATGTTGTCTACGGAGCAGCAAACCATAGTGGTGACCTGGATTCTTCCGGGACAGTTGTGGTTGGTTGGAATGAGGATTATCTATTCCTTGGTTTCCGAGTAAAAGATGACAAATATGTCCAGGAAGGTGCCAAGGAAAAGATTTACTTGGGAGATAGTATTGAAATCTCTTTCGACCGCTATGTGAGCTATGACTATTACCTTCAGGCGATGACATCAGATGATTATCAGATTGGCATCTCACCGGGGAAAGGTGGAATTTCCTGCTTTATCAATAATGGAAAAGTTGCATCCATGCCTTTAATTACCACTGGTCCCCCTGAAGCGTATAAATGGTTCCCAAAAACCGAAGCCGGGGTAGTATCAGGAATAAAAATTGCTGCTAAAAAGGGTGGTGAAGGATATCAGGTTGAAATGAAGATCCCCTGGAGTGTATTGGGCGTAACAAACCCATCCACGGGAGATCATTTTGGATTTGCTCTCTCTATTAATGATAATGACAAAGCGGGAACACTGAATCAGCAAACCGTTGTTAGCAATGTTCCAGGACGGTATTTTGCAGACCCAACAACCTGGGGTGACCTTTATCTAAAGTAAGAATTCCTCAATATCAAAAAAAAGCGGAACAGAACTCTGTTCCGCTTTTTGGATTCCATTTGTATATTTAATCCAGATAAGCCTGTAACTTATCCTGGGTACGGGGGTTCCTTAGCCTGCGTAAGGCCTGGGCTTCGATCTGGCGGATTCTCTCCCTGGTCACTCCCATCTTTTTCCCCACTTCGTTTAATGTCAGGGTTCTGCCGTCAATGAGGCCATACCTCATTTCCAGGATTCTCGTTTCCCGGGGAGGAAGTTCAGCCAATGCTTCCTGGAGATGTTCCCTTAAAAAGATTCCAGTTGCTTCTTCATCCGGGGGTATTGCATCTGCATCGGCGATGAAATCACCCAGCTGCGCGTCATCTTCTTTTCCGGTAGG
Organism: Anaerolineales bacterium; assembly: GCA_049644685.1. Taxonomy (GTDB): domain Bacteria; phylum Chloroflexota; class Anaerolineae; order Anaerolineales; family UBA11858; genus B10-G9. Next base: position 1,150 of record JBARSJ010000062.1, on the reverse strand, counting down.
CATTTCCAGAGAGAGGGGACGACGGGCATGTTTCATCATATCCTGGACATCATCAGGTGTGACATTAAGCGCTTCTGCTAATTCTTCTTGATTTGGATCCCTGTTTAAATCCTGTTTAAGCTGATGCTGCATTCGGATCATTTTGTTGATTTTGTCGCCCATATGTACCGGAACACGTATTGTCCGTCCCTGGTCAGCTATAGCCCTGGTGATTGCCTGTCGAATCCACCAGGTTGCATAAGTGCTGAACTTGTAGCCCCGGTCGCGCTCAAATTTCAGGGCAGCCCGCATCATTCCGATATTGCCTTCCTGAATTAGATCTAAAAATGATACACCCCGCCCCACATATTTTTTTGCGATACTGATTACCAGCCGAGAGTTGGCCTGGATAAGATGTTCAAATGCCTCCCATCCCTCATCTACAGTTTCGCTTAATGCTTCCCGCTGTTCTAGGGTTAGTTTTTCTTCAGCCAGTCTCGTTTGAGCCATTCTCCCCTCGTCAATTACCTCGGTAATATATTGTTCTTCTTCCCGAGTTAAGAGGGGAACTTTTCCGGCTTGCTTGATGTACAGACCGACAGTATCGCTGGTACTGATATTTTTCAATGGATCATCTTCATCGAAGAGGCCATTACCAGGCGTGTCCAGATCATCCTCATCGTCATCTTCAAATAGTTCTTGCGCTTCATCTTCGCTTTCTACATAGGGAATATCAGCGGTAAGAAGGGCAGAAAATGCTTCTTCCAGCTGATCCACATTGTTTTCAGCTTTTGGATAAATCTCAGAAATATCATCCAGCGTTACATAACCCTTATCACTACCGATCTGGAGCAAGTGGGCAAGTGGATTTTCATATTCAATAATTGTTTCTTTTGTATTCTTGTTGCTCATGCTGTCTACTACAGTACCTATTCGTTAAAACAGACTATTAAAACCCATCCACAATTATCAATGGATGGGTTTTGTTTTTGCTTGGAATTTGATTATAGCATAGTGTTCAGTCTTGCAAGGGCTTTTTAACCTTTCAAATAGTATATTAATATTCCTCTGAGGGGAAGCTTTTTTCCGGGAGAAACATCTTTACCTGATACTTAATTATTATTGGAGAATAAAACCACCCGGATCCGGTAAAACAGGCGGTTTTTCAAGG
>JBARSJ010000061.1:0-2250 GCA_049644685.1 Anaerolineales bacterium | reverse complement strand
CGACAAGGCGATAAATGCTGTAGCTAACGGCATCGCTGATGGCGCGTCAGTGGATAAGCTGGTATTGGATTTCGCCATTACCCGCGAACCTGAACTTGTTAATAAAATCCGTATCATCCACCTGTCAGAGCCATTTGGTATGCCACCGGTAGTCGTTGGACCTCAAATCCGTCCCCAGTTATTCGCCACCGTACAAAAAATCCTACTGGACATGCATCTCACACCAGAAGGCCAGACTGCCCTAGATGCCCTAGATTATGATCGTTTTGTGATTGTCAGCGATAGCGATTACGAGACTGCCAAGGCTATTCAGAACACCGTGCAATGCTGCTCCACACCTCAACCATGAATACGGCACCGGTACAGCAAATGCTGAAACGATTATGGGAACTCATCGGATCTGTCAGTGTTCGCACAAAAGTTTTCGGAATTGTACTGGGGAGCACCTTTCTGCTCAGCTTGGGCTTTATGCTGCAAACCCGATTGGCAATTCAAGAAGTGTTGGAGAATAAATCCACGGACATGGGACACTCTATCGCTCATGACCTTGCTGGCCGCTCTATCGATCTTATCCTGACCAATGATTTGTATGGTTTGTATCAATTACTGCAAGAGACTCAAGACAGCTATGGTGATGTTAGCTACGCCTTTGTGATTGATAACGAGGGAAATATTCTTTCACACACTTTTGGCAGCGGCTTCCCCCCCGGGTTGCTTGAGGCCAACCCAATAGCAAAGGACGATCATCACAGTACTGTTGCGATCCAAACCAATGAAGGTCTCACCTGGGATGTAGCAGTTTCGATCCTGGATGGTGATATTGGTATCACTCGTGTGGGCATTTCCAGCCAAAGTATGCAAGATACTCTCGCTGAATTAACTTTAAGGCTGGGACTGACAGTCTTGATTGTTCTCGGAATCAGCCTGGCAGCAGCCACCCTTCTGACTTGGATTTTTACTCGCCCCATTCTGGAGCTTGTTCGTGCCACCCATCGTGTTAGCGAAGGAGATTTCTCGATCCGGGTTGGGCGTTGGGCCAATGATGAAATTGGAGAATTGTCTGAAGCTTTTAACGAAATGACCTCTGAATTAGGACGCATGGCTGCCGTGCGCCAGGAACAAGAAATTCTGAAAAAACAGCTACTCGAAGGTGTGATTACCGCCCAGGAAGAGGAACGCCGGAGAATTTCTCGCGAACTGCACGACAGCACATCCCAATCCCTGACATCATTGATGGTTGGTCTCCGTAATTTATCTGATGCTTGTTCAGCGCCAGAAATAGATCAGCAAATATCAAAATTAAGGGACGAGGTCAGCCAAACGCTAGATGTAGTTCACGCACTGGCAGTCCAATTACGGCCCGTTATCCTGGATGACATGGGATTGAATGCTGCGGTTATCCGCCTGGTTGCTGAATGGGGAGAGCGGCACGGCGTATCGACTGATATTTTTGTCCACCTTGGGAATATTCGGCTGCCAGATTTTATTGAAACTACACTATACAGAATTATTCAGGAAGCTTTGACAAACATTGCTAAACATGCTCAAGCAAAATCGGTCAGCATATTGGTTGAAAAACGAGGGGATGAAGTAGTATCCATTATTGAAGATGATGGCCAGGGATTCAACCTCGTAAATGATATTGATAGCAAACATCTTGGACTACTGGGCATGAAAGAGAGAGCAGAATTATTGGATGGCAAGCTAACGATCGAAAGTTTTTCCGGTCAAGGAACCAGCATATTTATTTCTATTCCAGTAGTCGTAAAAAATGGAAATCAATGATGAATGAAAAAATTCGTATTTTATTGGCTGATGACCATGCAGTCTTGCGTTCCGGTCTGAAATTACTATTGAATAGCCAGGACAATTTAGTTGTTGTTGGAGAAGCTCCGACGGGTTTGGCAGCCATAACTTTAGCTGAAGAATTGCAACCTGATCTTATCCTCCTTGATTTAAATATGCCCGGATTAGGAGGTTTAGAGGCACTTCCCATAATCCGGCAAAGGTCCCCCGATTCCCGTATATTAATTCTTACCATGCATGGAGAACCGGAATATTTACAACAAGCGATTAAGAATGGCGCTTCTGGATATATTTTAAAGAAAGCGGCCGATACAGAATTGATCATTGCTATTAAGGCTGTCATGAACTCAGAGATATATGTCCACTCTTCCATGACAAAGGAATTGTTAACAGATTTCTTGCCTGATCAAGAACAAGATCCAGATCAAGTCATCTGGGATTCTC
>JBARSJ010000060.1:0-4823 GCA_049644685.1 Anaerolineales bacterium | reverse complement strand
TGCTCCGGTTGCTTCAATCAGCTCCTCGAAGTATTGAGGATTCTCCACTTCTTCGCCGTTTTTTCTCGGTCTGACGATTTGGCATCCATAGTAGGGTGCAATGCTTAAACCCTTTAATGGATTGGTGACTTTTTCTTTAAGTTTTTCCGGACCCACATCATTCGCAAATATTTCGATAAGGTGGAAAACATCTATCTCGCCGTTGAACTGCAGGTCGTCCTCTTCGAGGGCGAAATTGATGTGTTCTGCAAGATCGGGATCTTTTTGAATGTAACTATTAGTGAAATAGGCATTTTTATAACAGGCGCTGCATGGTGCAACCAGATCAAGACCTTCTTTCTCGGCCAGAGCCAGATTGCGGGCTACAAGAGTATGGGCGAGGATTGCGTCAACATGGAAATATGTTGTCGCTCCGCAGCAGTTCCAATCATCCAATTCCTGCAGTTCAATATCAAAAACGCGAGTGGTTTCCAGGGTTGATTTGTGATAACTCGAAGCTATCTTCTCCAGAGAGCAGCCAGGGTAATAGGCATATTTTTTCATGATGATCCTCCCAGAGGTATGATCCTGTGGATCATCTTCTTAAAATTATCCAGGCGCTTTATCCGTGGAGGCAGGACTGGAATCTTTCCCTTCATCACCATCTTGCTGGCGTTAAGTGCTTCCTGGAAGAATTCTTTGGGCGCTAGTTGGAACATGTAGGTCGGAGCCAGAATCGGTTCATAGGATCTGCCACTCCGGACTATCATCTTCACCCATGCTTCCGAAAACGTTGGACCAACCAGGTCTTCACTATAGGTCTTGTTCCAGATCGAATACCGTTTGACTGCATACATTACTCCGGCAATATCGATGTCTGCCGGGCACCGGACTGTGCAGTGGTAACAAGATGCACAGAACCAGTATGTATTGCAGTCAAGAACATCATCCTTGAGGTCTGCGTTGATCATCCCAATCAATCTTCGAGGAGTTTGGTCCATGTAGTTGGCTACTGGACATGTCCCTGAACACGTTCCGCATTGGATGCAGGCATTTATTGGGTTTCCATGCGCAGCGTAGAGAAGATTGGAAATCTCATCGCTGAAAGATGGCTTTGATGCCATAAGTTTCTTCCTCCTTAGTTAGCTAGTTTTCTTCTCTTCAGCCAATTTTAATAAATGGGCAACTTTCTCCAATAACAAGTCTGGATCAACGGGTTTCTCCAGCAGTTCATCAGTTGGCAAGAACCGGGGATGGACCGGCTGTCCTGGGAACAAGAATGCCATCTGTTCCCGGATCCCGGTGATGATTAATACAGGAATTTCCCGAAGATCAGGATCCTTGTTGATTTTCCTGGCCATCATTACTCCCTCGGCTCCTCTGCCCATCATGATGTCCAGAAGAAGGAGGTCATATTTTTTCGATTTCAAAGCTTCAAACCCGGTTTTTGGGTTATAAGCCACATCAACAGCATATCCAGCATTTGTTAATGTTGATTGGATTCCTTCCACGTAATCTGGATCATCATCAATGACCAATAGTTGTAAATCCTTAGACATTTTTCCTCCTAGTTCAAGTGATAACGTATCAGTTGGAAATTTTCTATTTGACTTCTGATAGTGGTAGCTTAATCGTAAAAACACTACCTTTGCCCAATTCACTATCCACATCAATTGAGCCGTGATGAGCTTCTATGATTCTTTTGGTGATTGATAATCCTACACCGCTGCTTCTTTCTCCTTCGGGCAGGTTCTTACCGCGATAAAAATCTCCAAAAATGAAATTTATGTCTTCGTCAGCTATTCCAACACCATTGTCGGAGACTGATATCTGAACATTGTCAGGATTTTGCTGGCAGGAAATACTGATTTCGCTCCCCATCTGGGAGTACTTTATTGCATTAGTTAGCAGATTTATTACCGCTTCTATTAATGTGCCTTCATCACCACTTATTTGTGGCAATGGTTCAACTTCCTTTTCCGAAATACTGATGTCTTTACGTACTGCTTGTGGATCAACCGTTTCAAGAGCTTTTTTAATGATGTCGTTGGGAGAAACCAGCTTAAAATTTTCCTGGATGGTGGAAATATCAACTGAGATCAAACGCAGCCAGGTATTGATCAGTTCCACCAAATCCTGGATCCGCTTTTGGAGCCGCCCCATTTTTTCTTTCTGAGATTCTGATAAGACAGACTCCAAATCTTCAACCAACGCATAGAGATTTTGCTGAACGGCTCCCAGGGGAGATTTTAACTCATGGGAAACGATAGCCGCAAAATGCTCTCGCAGCATTTCTTTTTCATTGCGGAGGGCGATGGTTTCCAGCACTAATTTTCTTCTTTCCAAACCACGCCGGATGATCAGGCGCAATTCGTCAGGATTAAATGGCTTGGGAATAAAATCATAAGTACCTTTTTTCATGGCTTCAACAGCAGAATTTACGGTAGCAAAGCCAGTGATGACGATGGTAACTATGGTGGCATCTAAAGCATAAATCTCTTCCAACACTTCGAACCCGGACATGCCCGGCATTTTTAAATCAACGAGGACTAAATCTGGCTGGTATTCCTTTAATAAATCCAACCCACTGGAACCATCCGGAGCAGTTTTAACCTGGTAATCTTGTTTCTGCAAAATACGCAAGCAGGATTCACGGACAATTTCCTCGTCATCAATTACCAATATTCTGGGAATTTCTGTCAGGTTACTGATTTTTTCCATTGTCTCCGTTCTCTTCTTTCGGTAAGATGACGGTGAAGGTTGTTCCCTGTCCTAATTCACTGTCCACCAGGATAGAACCTTTGTGACTTCTTACCAATCCGTAGCTGATAGCCAGACCCAATCCGGTTCCATGACCTACATCTTTGGTGGTAAAAAAGGGATCAAATATCCTTTTTATATTTTCCTCGCTAATTCCAGTTCCTGTATCAGAGATAGCAATTTCAATGTCATCAGTGGCCTTGTTTTCTCGAGTGCTGATGGTCAGATGACCGTTTCCTTCCATAGCTTCAGCTGCATTAATGATTAAATTCATGAAAACGCGTTCGATCTGGGAGGGATCGATAACTGCCATCGGTAAATCAGATTGCAAATTCTTAATAATTTGAATATTATGGAACAGGGCTTGAAGCTCAACAAGTGAAACACAATCATTAATAATTGAATTAATATCAAAATAGGTTTTATCCGGTGCCCTCTGACGAGAAAAATCCAGCAATCCGCGAATGATATCTCGGCAACGGTCAGCTTGACCGACAATTATTTCCAATGAAGATTTGGTGTCTGGATCCGCACAAAGGTTATCTTCCAGGAGGAGATGGGAGAAGGTAACAATTCCCTGCAGGGGGTTGTTTAATTCATGGGCGATATTGGCTGAGAGTTGGCCGATTAAAGCCAGTTTTTCGGACTTCATTATTCGCTTGGTGGCAAATTCTTTTAAATCCTGGTCGCGTTTCTGAAGCGATTCTGCCATATCATTAAATGTCTCAGCCAGAAATTGCAGTTCGTCGTTTGTCTGGATCTGGACTCTTGTCTCAAGGTTACCTGCCGCGATTTCTTCAGAGGCGGCGACCATTTGGGTGATCGGGACGGAGAATTGTTTGGAGAATAAATATGAAACCCCGATTGCGACCAGGATGCCGGCGAAAGTGATCCCAGAAAATGTAAGTATCGATTCCCGCTGGATATCAGAGTATTTTTGTTCAAGGACACCGACATACAGGATACCGATGATTTCATTATTGAGGTTTTTGATGGGTTCGTAGGCAGTGATAAACCAGTTATTCACCACATACGCACGATCAATCCAGGGTTCACCCTTAACAACTACCTGGTTATAAACTTCTTCGCTGACACGTGTCCCTATGGCTCTTGTACCATCTACATTTTTTACGTTGGTAGATATCCTGATATCATCCAGAAAGATGGTTGAGGTGCCGATGTCACTACCTTTGTAATGGATACCTTCATACACAGTCTGTTTGATGAGGTCAACGATTTCGGAGTTATTATTAAGCAATTTTCCACCGTAGACAATCCCAATGATCTCGTTACTGGAATCAAAAACGGGTGAAGATGCAATTAACATCATCCCTGAATTTTCTTCGGTCTTTTCGATCGGCCGGGCGAGTGGAGTGTCAACAAGAGGGATATGGGCTTTTTCTGCAATAGAGGCTGATTCTTTATTAAGTTCATATTGGGAAAAAACGATTGTTGAAAAGGCACAACCTTCTGCATTTAGTGCCGCTTGGATAAACGCGTGATGCCCCAGATCGTCTCCCTTTTTATCTGGATTATGAGTGCGGAGGAGAACTTTTCCATATTTATTTGTGATACCAAAAATATCCAAACCTTCACTAGTCCCCACTCTTAGAAGCTCTTCAAAACCTTCGTTATTATTCTCGTTGAGCAGCAAGTCCTTTAAGAAGAAGCGATTAGCGGTATGACATACAACTGCATTGATCTGCTGTAATTGGTTAAAATAGATAACCCTGGCTGTATTAAGATCATTCCTGACTTTATCTTGGGCTTCAGCTAGAATTCGATTCCTTGTCAGCTGGACGCCTATAACCAGAAAAACAGATCCAATGATTACGATCATCAACACAAAAGCCAGCATCAATTTCGCGTGAATTGGAGCCTGGAATCTGCGAAACAAGGATGAGAGAATACCTTGTTTATTGATCTTGTTGGAATTGCCTGGTTTTGTATGCATGACTTTAATATTATTAATTGAATTTATAAAGCTTCTATGACAAGCTCTATCAAATCTTTTACCACCAAGTCTGTTTCATGACCGGTAGTTTTTACAGCATCTTTATACATGGTGATATCTTTCGGGCAGG
>JBARSJ010000059.1:0-4430 GCA_049644685.1 Anaerolineales bacterium | reverse complement strand
AAATTGTGTTATTCTTATTCATAGCCGGTTCCTCCTTGCACTTCTAAGTGCGATACTCTTTTGGGATCATCATACACGATGAAGCCCGTCCGAGGGACCGGCCTTCTCATTCCAATCTACTTACTGCCCTTCCCGAGTCGCCCCTACTGATTACTGTTTACTACTTACCGCCCTTCCCGAGTCGCCCCTACTACTTACTGACTACTGACCACTGCCTTCCCAATCTCCCCTATACTTACTGAATTCCTCCATCATTTTTACACAATTTAAAGCGATACTGGGAACTGTAGAAGCAAATCAGAACCTATTTAGGAGGTAATAATGTTTTTCTACAGACGCCCCGCATGGGGAATTGGTTTAAGAATCTTGATGGTCTTCCTGCTGATCGCTGGTGGTATTGCTATTTCCCGTTCAGCATTTCGAGTGGGATTTGTGCAGGGTGCGGCAGTGGAAGGTGGGGAAATTACAGCCCCAATGTTCTACCCGCACGCGAAGGGCTTTGTTCCTCACCAAACGTTCATGGGCGGTTCATTCTTGACCGTATTGGCCATTTTCTTTGGCGGTATCCTGCTGATTAAACTGATCTTTTCCACTATTGGATTGGTGATGTATAAACGCTGGAAGGATGCAGGTGGTCAGGAGGGGGAGGATTGGGGTCCGTATCACAAATTCGGCCATTATCCCGCTTTCTGTGGACCGCATCATAGAGGTCACTGGGGTCCTTACCCTTATCCACCCCATCGCAAACCAGCGGAGGGCGACAGCCCTGCTGACGCGGAAGCGGAAAAAGAAGAAGAAGCCAGCTAAGGATTTTGACCTGGCACGGGAGTGATAGATTACTCCCGTGCCTCGGCTCTTCCGCTAAATTAGTTATTATGACTCTTGAATCTCCTTCAATTGGGTTTAACCTGAATCAAAGGAAAATTCTCCTGGACCAAGAAAATGCTTGTTATTTTTTGCTGGATAACGTGGAAGATCAGGAAATCATCAGTTGGTTTAAATGCCAGAAGGAATGACAGGCTGTAGCCCACTCCCGAAACGCAACCCTCTTCCACCGCAAAACGATAGACCTGGTTACCCCGGCGGTATGATGAAACGCTTCCGATCATTGAAATCAATCAATCCCCCCTTTTTTCTCCTCTTGAGTTTGCTGCTGATGCTGATTCTGAAGTGGATATTTCCTGCAGCTAATTTGATTTATCCCTTTTGGAACCTCCTGGGTCTCATGCCCCTGGGATTGGGGATTGCGATCAATATATTGACTGACCGGGAATTTCATGACCGGCAGACAACTGTTAAGCCGGAAGAGCTTCCCTCCCGTTTAATCACCGAGGGGGTTTTTCGTTATTCCAGAAATCCTATGTATCTGGGGATGGTCCTCATCTTATTGGGTTTTGCCATTTTATTGGATTCCTGGGTTTCCTTTCTTGTCCTGCCGGGATTTACCGCTTTTATCCATTATCGGTTTATTTGTCACGAGGAAGAGAACCTTAAGGAGCAGTTTGGTGAAAGCTGGTTGGTATATCAACAAAAAGTGCCCCGTTGGATCTGATAGCTGTGTTATCCTATTAAAGTCAAAGATCTTAGAGAAATTTAGCTATGAATGAAACCATTCTGGTTGTTGACGATGAGCCAAAAATTGTCCAGTTAGCCCGGGATTATCTGGAGAAAAGTGGCTTTAGGGTGCTCACCAGCGGGGATGGGCAGCAGGCGTTGGCTATAACTCGCCAGGAACATCCCGACTTAATCGTGCTGGATTTAATGCTGCCAGGGATGGATGGACTGGATGTTTGCCGGGCTATAAGACGGGAGTCAGATGTGCCGATTATAATGCTCACTGCCCGGGCAGAGGAAACCGATCAGCTGATTGGGCTGGAATTGGGCGCTGACGATTACATCACCAAACCGTTTTCTCCCCGCGCGTTGGTCGCCCGTGTGCGTGCGCTGCTGCGGAGAACGCAAGGTAATCTGCTGCAGCAGGAAACATTAAGAGTTGGGGATCTGGAGTTGGATCTCCGCCGGAAACAGCTCGGTCTGAAGGGTGAAATAATTCATCTGACGCGCAGTGAGTTCCTGCTTCTGGAGACCCTGGCTAAGCACCCCGGTCAACCTTTGAGCCGGGAGCAGCTGCTGGAAAAATTACATGGCGTGGTTTTTGACGGGGTGGATCGCAGCGTGGACAGCCATATCAAAAATCTGCGCCGGAAAATCGAACCTGATCCAGCGGATCCGATCTATATCCAAACAGTCTACGGATTTGGCTATAAATTCCAGGGGGACCTTGAATGAAAGAACATCCCAATCACCATCGTCATCTGTCACCTAAATTCACGAAAAAGTGGAATCCCGGTCAGCATGGGCCTCCCTGGGCGGCAGGCTTTGAGCATTTTTCGGGACCGCACCTGCCTCAGCGCCGAAAAATGGCCTGGCGGTTTTTTGGCGTGCTGTTGTTCCTCGGGATTCCCCTTTTTGTATTGGGAGTGATCCTGGGTTTGGTGATTGGCGGCAATCAGGAGCTATTAGGATCGAGGGATTTGCGCCGAATGATCTTTTGCAGTTTACCATTCCTGGTGCCGATAATTGGGATGTTGGTCGGTTCACTGGGGATTCGCAGGTTTGTTAACCCGCTGGCAGATGTGATGGGCGCTGCCGAAACCCTGGCGGGAGGAGACTTCAGCGTTCGGGTGGAGGAAAAAGGAGACCAGGAATTTATTAAATTGGCCCAAGCCTTTAACCACATGGCGGAGGAATTACAGCATGCAGAAATGCAGCGGCGTAATTTGACCGCAGATGTTGCCCACGAATTACGCACTCCTCTGCACATTCTGCAGGGAAACCTGGAAGGAGCTCTGGATGGGGTGTACCAGGCTTCTCCTGAATATTTTAAATCTATGCTGGAGGAAACCAGACTGCTGCAGCGCCTGGTGGAAGATCTCCAAACTCTTTCCCTGGCAGAAACCGGCAACCTGGAATTAAACTTTCAAACCCTGCTGGTCAAGGATTTGCTGGAAGATGTGGTGACCAGTTTCAGCGGACAGGCGGATGAAGGAAAAATCCAGATCCGATTGAACTATCCGGAAGATTTAGCTGAACTGACCATAGAAGGGGATGGGCACCGCCTGGATCAGGTGGTGGGAAACCTGGTATCCAATGCGCTGCGCTATACACCGGAGGGTGGCGAGATCATTTTGGGCGCGGACAAAAATGACGCGGGGGTAAAAATCACCATTCAGGATTCGGGTGGCGGAATCCCGGCGGCGGACCTGCCTTATGTGTTTGACCGCTTCTGGAAGGGAGATAAAACCCGCTCTCGAGCCAGCGGAGGCAGCGGCCTGGGTTTGGCCATTACCCGCCAACTGGTAAGCGCTCATGGGGGAACGATTGTAGTGGAAAGTGAAGAAGGAGTAGGGACAAAATTTACCGTGGAATTGCCGTTGACGGATTGACGATTTGCCGTTAGCCTGTCATCGATCTGATGTGGAGGGGCGACTCGATGAGTCGCCCTTATTCTTTTGCCATTCCGTCTGTCCTGAGTACCCTGAGCCCTTCGTTTTCACTCAGGATAAACTCCGCGCTCCGGAGGCGAAGGGGTATCGAAGGGCCTGCCCTGCGCCCAAAGGAATTGTCGCCGGGTGGATAGTGGATGAACGATCTAGCCCGCGAATTTTGCGCAGCACCCTGGCGGGGTATTCGCCGGGTAGGTGTCGGGAGAATTTATTTCCGCGAATTTGCCTAGTACAAAAGGGCGACCCACCGGGTCGCCCCTACACCCGTTAATGAGGAGATTGCCACGAAAGCCTTCGGCTTTCTCGCAATGACCCCAGATGCTAAATTCAAACATTGCAATAATATCTTGCAATAGTTACGCTATTGACAGGGAATGCGAATTATTGTACACTGGAACTACATCCCGGGCGACGTGGGGGATAATCAATAGACCGGGATGATTTTGCTAATGGGGGTATTAGGAAATCGAACATCATCACTGCCTCATTGAGATTGGACGACGGGGGTTTCATGTTCAAAAAAAAGTTATCTTGCGGCAAGTTTAATTTTGTTAATGGCAGCGGTTTCCGGTCCGTCTTTGGCCAGTGCGGAGGGGGATCCTCTCGCTTCGCCCACTCCACTGCCTCCGGAACGGGTAACTGCACCAGAGATTTTCGGGGTTAACCCGAACGTCGTTATGTCGGAGGGAAATCAGGGGGAAACCCTTCCCTCCGACATCAATTTGTGTTTGCTGGATAAAAGTAGATTATTCCAGAAACAGCTAAAAAACTGGGGAGATTTGAATAGTAGTTACTATTTCGTACCTGACGGGATAATAATTGTTTATTCCGCTAGTGAGCAATAATAATCATCCATCAATCTGTCAGGGGGAAGGGGGACATAGACCCCGGGGGTTTCATACCTCCGGGGTCGCTATTTTTATC
>JBARSJ010000058.1:0-3856 GCA_049644685.1 Anaerolineales bacterium | reverse complement strand
ACACCGCCCTTTGTTTTCTTGTAGGTGCTCCGGTTGAACTCTCTGATGTAAAAGATCTTAGGCTCGGTTCCCAGATCTTCTTTAAGACGAGTTGATTTGAATTTACCGAGAACCTCGTTGACCTCACTGTCGATGTCATTCAGGTCACCAAAAATCCGGGCATTGGCAGGGCAAGAGTCCACACAGTAAGGCAGCTGGTTATTATCCAGTCGGTGAGCGCAGAAATTACATTTTTCCACTACACCCCGAGGCCGGACGCCGGCATATTTTGTTTCCTGCTCTGGATTGTAGTAAGGGGTAACTTCCCCCCCCACGTGTTGGGCCATTTCGACCGGAGAGGCAGTCCCCTCTGGTATTAATGCAGTATCTTCTTTCCAGGATTGATGGGGGTCTTCCCAATTGAAACTTATTACCCCGTAAGGGCAGCGAGCCATGCAGTAGCGGCAGCCAATACATTTACGGGTATCATGCATCACTATCCCATTTTCACCATAATACATCGCCTGAGTGGGGCAGCCGCTTACACAAGGTGCATTTTCACAGTGATTGCACAGCGTTGGGATGTAGCTGAATCGTACATTGGGAAAAGTTCCCTTTGTTTCGGTGATCTTGTATGACCATGCGATACCTTCTGGGAGATTATTCTCGTTTTTACATGCGACAATACAACCACCACAGCCAGTACATCGTTGCAGGTCTATTACCATTCCATATTTTTTCATCATAAACCTCCTAGACCCTTTCGACCTTTACCCGGGTGTGAGCATAATATGCTGATGCTCCGGACAAGCGGTCATAATCTGCCGGTATTATGTCGTTGTTATTTCCACCGCGGGGTGTTTTACCAAATTCTTCGGCAGCAACCTTGCCATAAGCCCAGTGACCCTGTCCATACGCCTTGGCGACGGTTCCAGGACGGACACCTTCCCATAGTATGGCGTGGCAAACTAATTCTCCAACTTGTGAGATCAATTTGATCTTATCGCCGTTTTTGATGCCAAATTTTTTGGCATCAATTGGATTAAACTGGGCCACATCATCATAGGCTTTACATCCAGGATCCAGGTCTCTTAACTCTTGATACCAAGTCGTGTTAGCTGAACGCCCTTCGCGGTTGAGTCTTGATTTGTAATCCACGAAAAGCAGAGGATACTCAGCTTTTGTGCCCCATGTTTTTGGTTCTTCATAATGTGGCATAAATGCTTTTTCTCCGCGAGCCTGGTATCCGCATATCTCCAAGACGTGATCCACATCAGTATCGTGTTTTTCGGCATGACCTTCAAGGGCTTTCTTAAGGGTTTCACTATAGAACTCAAACATCCCGCTGACTGTATTCATTGCACCCCAGCGTTTCCGGTAAGGATATGGATCTGAGTTCCAAACACCTGTAGCCTGAAACTCTTCCCAGCCGCTGAATTTGTCTCCTCCCTCGTAGAGTGCCGGATCCCACAATTTTTCAGTAGCATGCTTTAGGGCATACAGTGCAAATTCTTTGGCATTTGTGGGCGATTTGCCGGTTTCAGGATCCAAATAAGATTGGTAATGGCGCAGTAGATTGTCGAAACCCCGCTCGGCCAGTTTTTCAGCCAGTTTCCAGGGAATCTCGGTTTCGTCGGCATACAGATCCCATACCGGTTCAATCACAGGCAGAAGCAGTGTTACATGGCGGTACCCATTTCCATGCGATTTGACATACCCATATTTCTCGAACATATGATGGGTGGATGGCAAGATGATGTCAGCGAACCAGGAAAACTCTGAGGCGTTTGTCGTGATATGAACGAGGAATGGAATCTTGGCCAATGCCCGGTGCCAGCGCTCAGTTTGAGGGGCTGAGAAATTGAAGTTATTCATGTACCCGATAGCGACTTTGATCTCGTTTGGATCCTCGTTGATGATGCCCTCGGCAGCATTATTTGTAACAACACCACCACCGGATTTTCCTGAATTGAGAGAGGGGAATTCCAATCTTCCCCGATGGTCAATTTTGCTGTGACCCTTGCCTTCCAGGGCAATTTCGTCTAGAAAATCATCATATCCCGGGAAGGATTGTGTGTACTCTTTGTTGGCTTTTAGCGTGCCGCCAACATTATCCACTGCACCCACAAGTCCATTGAGGGCATGGCAAGCCATACTTGCATACCCTCCGCGGGGCTGCATCACTGGACCGCCGCCGACCCATGAAATCGCATGAGGAGCTGCTTTTCCATAACCGATGGCAACTTGGCGGATTTTATCGGCAGGGACACCTGATTTTTCTGCAGCCCACTCAGGAGTTTTATCTTTGAGTTCCAGATTCCACCATTTGACAAGGCCGTGAGTGTGAATTTCTTTAAACGATGTATGAGTGACACTCTTGCCTGCTGCGAATCTATTTTCACCGTCGGTAAAGTCACCTACGAAGGGTTTGTACCAAAGTCCTTCGGTGAGAATCACATGAGCTATGGCTAATGCGATAGCCGAATCTTCTCCGGGTTTAACCGGCAGCCAGATATCGGATTTTGCTGCAGTTGCTGAGTATCTTGGATCAATAACAACGGCGGTCGCCGTTTCAATTGATTCCCCCCAAACGCTTGTATAATACGAAATTTGACGGTTGGCTGAAAGTGGATCAGCGCCCCACATCAGGATGTAATTGGCATTGAGAATATCATATTGGCGGTAGGTCCACTCACCCTCAGTATAGTAAGGGCCGAATTTTTCAGCTTCGGCACAAATTGAGCTGTGGGAAATATTATTTGGCGAACCAATAATTTTGGTCATTCGATCATAGATAATATCCCGCATATAGGAATAACGGCCGCGCATCAGCATATATTTATAGGTCTCTTTATTATCGCGGAGCTCCATAATTTTGTCAGCCACGGTGTCAAGAGCTTCATCCCAGGTGATAGGTACGAACTGGGGATCTTCGCCCTGGGCTTTTTTGGGATTTGTGCGCTTCATCGGCGTTTTGACCCGGTCCGGATCATAGACTTGTTGCAAGCCAAGGTGGGCTCTTACACAACTAGCTTCGCCGTTAACTTTCGAGTTCGGGTTGCCACGCACTTTAATTGCTCGACCGTCAACAACATAAATTTGTTTTGAACACCAGGATGTACATCCCTGGCAGGTTGTGGGGAGCCATTGGCCTCTGGGTTTTTGTGGATTGGCGGAGGTTGAATCAATGAAATCTAACGCATTTAATTTGGGCACATTTGTTGCCGCTATCATTCCTCCTCCCGCTATTCCGGTAATTTTCAGGAATGAACGCCGCGAGAAAGCGGTGTCATGCGCATTCGAGTCCAGATCGTTTTTAATTATTTGTTTTTTCATTTTTGACGATCTCCTTTGTTGCCTAAGAATATGATCAGCATTACGTAAAAACCTTACGCATTCTGCTCCAATTGCAACAAATGCATAATGATAGACGAGCAGGATGAACGGGGAGATCAATTTGATGACCAATTCATCATTGAAAAAACTGCCATGGAGGGTAGATACCATAGCAAGATGTGCTTAACTATATACGAGATTGGGTTGTTTTTGTATCGGGGAAAATGTGTATCTTAATTCACAAATATGCGGGATTTCTCCTGCAGGATGTAGGATTTTCTATTACAAATCAATGGATTCTGTCGGAGAAACCTAACTAGGTATCTAATAGCCCCCGTTGCATAGCAAAGCGAACCAAAGTTGCCCTGGTTTTCAAACCTAATTTTTCCATGCCCCGGTATCTGTATGTATTGATAGTTTTCGCGCTTAAATTTAGCTGATCTGCTATCTCTGCGCTCGTGTGGCCTAAAGCTACGAGCTTGAGAACTTGATTCTCTCTAGAACTAAGAGAATCCCAGATGACTTGATCTGGATCTTGTTC
>JBARSJ010000057.1:0-4668 GCA_049644685.1 Anaerolineales bacterium | reverse complement strand
CCATAAACCAGATCATTTAGACCATCATTATTTAAATCAAGTACAGCGTAACCATAAATGAACGAACCCGATGAAAGCCCTGAAATAAGCACTGGGGGCTTCTTATTTAATGCAAGGATAAATGGTTCTTCTGTTGGCGCCAGCGTTGGATTTTTGGCAGGTGTGTTTGTAGCTAAGCTTTTTATCTGAACGGAAGCAGTTTCAGCAGCAGATGTCGTAGCCGTTTTTTCAGGTGAAAGCCCGCAAGACGGCATGAGAACCGCGCAGAATGACAGCAAGGCCAGATACGATTCAATCTTCTTTAATTGGAACATCACTTACCACCTCAGCATCTTTATTGAGCCAGCTGATCCAAGTTATCAGCCTTTGAATGCGAAACAAAAAACAATGCCATTTTTTCTGGGCATTACTCGACGGATTGGCACATTATGCAGGAAGATTCGTGTTTTTTGATTGTGGAAATTAATCTGGTTCTATAAAACCAATATAACATAGAATGCAAAGCCATGGATAAAAGCCTCCCTGGCTCCAGGCAGGTTTTTTCTTGACCTCCCAGTATTTAGGCTGTTTTTTGTGGGATCCACCATGTGAAGACGATTTCAGAGGTAGGACAGTGTCCTCTGAGAGTTTGCTGTCTTTGATTTCTCCTCTCTATGGCCAGATTTGTACAAAAATCAACCAGTAAACAAAAAATCCCTCAAAATCGAGGGATTTTTTCTCAGTGAGCGTGGAGGGACTCGAACTAGTAAACTAAACCAATGGCTTAAAAGACCACTGCTTAATGATGGATCCATCGAGAGAAAGTGATTTCAGAGGGAAATAAGGGGGAAAATAGTGTCTATTGAGTATATTGTGTATACCCCATATGCACCAGAATTACACCGGGAAAGTTGTTTTGGTGTTTATCTAATCAATAAAATTGTAATATTAATATTGCTAGAATTTATTTATTAATGGGCATTAGTGGACAGATCCTGAACCGTTTCCCATCTGCCAATTTACTTCCTCAATAGAGGTTTCTCAACTCTCAGAAAAGGATAAGGTGAATCGAATATAATTTGATCAAAGTGATGTCAGACACAAGAGAGGGGGGGGCAGGTATACCTGAGCTATGTATTACTCTTTTCGGTCTAGATACTTTTTATAACCGTAGGCCCAGCCCATACATAACAGACCAGAGATGACAATCGCAATCCAATATCGCGTCTCGCGAAAGATAGTTGCCTTCGTGCCTACTACACTACCAACATATATAGTAGCGCTGGCCCAGATGATAACAAAAGATCCAAAGATCCAAAAGTTCATTAATTTTTGTTTTTTATCTTTATCCATCAGCTCCTCCTCTATAAATGGTTCGTGTTTAGTGGACCACATATATAATTAATTATAGCGCATAATAGTTATTTTTAATCTTAAAATGAGATAATGATTTCACAAGTTATCTTTTTTATAATGAAATCACTCACAAAATACAGCGGCACTTACAATCTAATGGATATATTTCTAGGAGGAAAGTGTAGTATCAATCTCCCTTTGATGTTAAGCCGGAGATGGATGTCGTACGACCAAGTAGAGATTCTGTAAGGTGAATTTTATTCTAATTACTGCAAAAAGTCAGGGAACTAAGGGGGTTTTACGAATACAGCCGGCTGAGGTCGAGGAGACCATTTCATAATTGTTAGGAAAACGTATTGCATTTCGGTTCCCTGATCATTATTATTAATACTATCGTGACAGGTACGCATACACCTTGATAGAAATACAAATAAAGGAGGTAAATACCATGTTATTCGCACCGAAAGAAAAAGGCCAAGGTCTCGTAGAGTACGCTCTAATTCTTGTGTTTGTTGCTGTTGTTGTGATTGTTATTCTCTCCCTTCTTGGCCCCGCCATTGGCAATATATTCAGCACTATCGTTGGAAATATCTAAACGAACCATCTTGGTTCTAGGCGAGTGGCCGCCTACTTAGTCACATAGACCAAACCCTACCTTTCGGTAGGGTTTAGTCTATTTATGAAAGAACCTGTTCTGATTATTATTGAAAATTTTTATTATATTCTTTCATTTCATCAGCAGGTTTTTATTGAAAAAGGTGATCATTTTATCCTCGTATTCCAAAGTTCTGGCTTTAAGTTGCCCCCCGTGAAATGTTTCGGGGATTTCCCAAAGCTCTTTTGGCTGGTATGCAATCTGATAGAAATATCGCACCAGGTCTCTCCCTCTTGTTTCTCCTGTAGCGATTAACATAATCGGCCGGGGTGAAATCTCTTTTATTTTTTCTGGAATACCGGCAGGAATATGAATACCAGTCCATAGAGAAACAAATCTACTAGTAATCCAAGATGCTAAATATGTTGTTTTCTCTTTTATATTCAAAGATCTAGGAGCATCATCAATGGTAACAAAACTAGGATCGTCAGCTATGATGGCTTTGATTTCTTCATATTCAGCAGTTGCTCGAATGGCTATTTGACCCCCAATTGAAAATCCCAGAATGCCTATTCGATCAGGATTTACGTTATCAATTCTTGACAAGAAATCCAAGGCGGCTTTTACATCTTTTACATCCTGCCATCCAAAAGCCCTTTTCTCACCTCCGCTTTCTCCGTGTCCTCGAAGATCATAGAGAAGCACTCCGTAACCATGCCGCGCTAGGATATCTGCCCGAGAAATCATTTCTAACCGATTGTTTCCATAACCATGAAGCAATATTATCGCTGCTCCATTCTCTGATGGAATATACCATCCAGAGAGAGTTATACCTTCCAGTTCACTTATTAGGGCGACAGACTGATATTCTATACCATTGTTTTTATGAGGAGGGCTGCCAATTACACTTGGTGCTGGTTGCGTTATCGCCATAATAAAGATCATCTCTATCACGATAAAAGCTAATAAAAAACCTCCAACTAAGCCCATGCTTATCAGGCGAATCCAATATTTAAGGCCACTCATCAAAGGCTTTTTCTCTGTCTTGTTTTTCATCATCTTATAACAGGATTACCTAAAGATAATACATGATTTTGCCCAATTAAATGTAATCCGCGAGCATTTTTGTCAGAGATCTTCTTATCTGTATTATATAAAATAAAACCGCTATTCCAAATGAATCGCGGTTTTGAACTCGAATAACATGCCCCCCAGGGTACTGGTGTACACCAAACCGATGGTTTAAAAGGCCATTGCTATTTTGTATCTCCTTCGAGTGAAAGTGATTTCAGAGGAAAATAAAGGGGAAAATAGTGTCTATTGTGTATATCCTGTATATAGTTTCTACCCTATATGCACCGGGGTATGTATTTTAAGCAAGATTGGAATGGACCTGCAGCCTGCGGCTTGGCGGATAAAGGTAAATATCCAATCCGGCTATGGTTCATGATTAACAAAGATAACAATCGCACATCACCAGCGACCTGGCTTGGCCCTGAAATACTCAGGAGCTTTCATCCTAACTTTTTTACTCCCCCCGCTCATCAAGCGCCGCATTAGTGGCTTCTGGTGCACACTCTTGCCGGGAAGAATAGCTACAATGAGACAATCCACCCGCGACGATCCAAGAACCAGGCTACCAGACTCAGTACGCCGAAAAATCCACCCGCTTGGAGAATAATCAGCCACAGCGGAGCCTCGATATGCCAACCGCTTGTCAGTGGCCGGAGGAATACGAGCACCCATATCCAGTAATGCAGCAGATACATCACCAGCGGATTCTTACCCCAGGCAATCAGCAGTGCTAGACGAACTTGCAGCTTTTCGGTCAGAACATCAAATCCCGCAAACAGCACTCCACTTGCCCCCAAACCAATCAACACATAACTAGCCGACACATAATATTGACTCACAACGACCCAATTTGACAAAACAATTCCCAATCCCAGCGACGCCAAACTCCCCAGGACATAAATCTTTCGTCCTCGAGGCTGATCGTAGTACCAATCGACCAAGACGCTCGCCAGAATCAACATCGCTGCCCAGCTAATCACCCCTTCAATTTCGCACCACGAAGAATACGGAGTTAATCGTCTCATCCAGATTTTGTCCGACAAGATTTGGTACCCACCCAGAACGACTGCTCCGATGATCACCCGCACCAGCGGGGGCAGCCAGATGAACAGCAGTGAAATAAGGCCTGCCCCTCCGATCGTCTGAAACAGCCCCCAAGAAAAACCCGGCGGCGTCAGCGTTCCAATCCCTATCAATGCCAGGAAACGCCGGATAAAATGTAGGACCGTTTGCCTACGCCCATCTCGAAGAAGCCTTCGCTGA
Organism: Anaerolineales bacterium; assembly: GCA_049644685.1. GTDB lineage: Bacteria > Chloroflexota > Anaerolineae > Anaerolineales > UBA11858 > B10-G9. The sequence continues at coordinate 401 of JBARSJ010000057.1, read as the reverse complement.
AAAGAGGGTCTATAGACCAGCCCTATAGCAAAGATAAACATCGGTGCAATCAGATCAACCACAGTTAAGCCAACATCTGGTGCGTGTTTGAGCCAGGCAGGCACGCTCTGGATACGAGAGAGATAATCTGCAAGTACCATCAGCAGAATAGCAAAACCTCGATACTGGTCTATCGCATCCAGACGACCGCCGGACTTCTCATGGTGATTGTTGACCTCGTTCATAAACATCCACTCATTGGTTGACCACGCATGCCTTTTTTCAACTCAACGTTACTGATCTTTCAAATGCAGGATAATGAATTAGTAATTATCCTCCATTGGTTTGATAATTACTTTTATCATAATCCAAAATTGAACTTAGAGATTATTCAGTAAGTAGTAAGCAGTAAAAAAGTAATC
>JBARSJ010000056.1:0-2799 GCA_049644685.1 Anaerolineales bacterium | reverse complement strand
ACCATTCTGGCACACAGCTACTGTCGTGGGCTGCCTTACAGTTTTATCCAATCTCTATTTCTCCTGATTGGGCAATTACTGATTGCGAGACATTTGAATCCTGATAGCTTAAAAGGCGAGTATGTTTTTTCGAATGACTTTTCCGGATTTGTCTGAACCATCTCTGACTGCGCTGTTTTTTGGTTTTTGGTATTTAAAACAAGGATGTGTTCATTAAGTATCCCACGCTCTCATTTATCATTGCTTGTTTCTGATGAAATCCAAGGTGTAGCTCAGATTCGCAATACCGGTGAATGGAACATAGCTTTCATGTACAAAATCCTGCGGCCTGTTTTTATCCCCAATGTTGTATTCATAGCAATAAGATTCAGAGATTTGAAAATCCTGTTGGACAACCTCAATCCTCAATGCGTTTTCATCAAGCCAATGGATGAACAGGCCAGCTTCCCCCTCGCCTATTGGATTAGTAATCCTGCCCGATACGGTATGATACCAAGGCTCGGTTCTATCCGGTGTATCGCATTCAAAGGAGTTCCAGACATAGAAATTAACAGCCGCATTGCCAGAATAGCAGATCCTTTGGCCAATAGGATATAAAGATCTGTCTTCAAGGTCTTCATAAATATCAAATGAAAACATGATGTGCTCATATCCCTCTAAAGGATGAGGCGCTGCCATGAATTTTTCAACTGGAAGGTTTTCAAAATCTGAATCCGGAATGATGACATTGTATGGATAAGGGAAACCCCAGGGGTCACCTTCATTGAATACCCAATCATAGAATGTAACACTCGGCATACTTACCCAAGTGCTTCCATCGTTCTGATACACAAAGAACTTAAAAAAATATTTGATGCCTTTTCTTTCACTTCGAGTAACGATCACTCTGACCGCATCTTCATTATCATCATAAGTAAAGTCCGGTTCGATCCCGACCAGATTGTCGCTAATTGGCAGTTGAACATTCCACCAGACAGTCTCGACTGTTGGCTTTCCCGGTTTTCCTCCCTTGTCTTGAGTTTTGACCTGGGGATAAAAGTGTGTTGCATAGAGAGAGATAAAAAATAATGTAACTATGCAAAAAGTCCATCTCTTTGATGTTTTAAAATATTTTTTCATCAACTCCTCCTTTGATTTCCTTTAATCAGATATTGAGAAAATTCTCAGGTCAAGCTTTTCAAATAAAATGTCACTTATTGCCAATTAAAGTCACTTTGATGGACTTGTAGTAAGACTTGAATTTGATTATATTGACAGTATCTTTTCCTGAAAATAATTAGATTAATACGATATGGTTCAAAATCACAACCAGGATGCTCTTCTTACATCATGGAAAGATATCGCAGCATATTTGAACTGCAACATTCGAACATGCATCCGATGGGAACAAAAGCTTGGCCTTCCAATACATAGAAAAGATGATTCATCACGATCCAGAGTGTATGCTTATAAAGATGAAATAGACGCATGGCTCCAAGAAAAGCCCTTAAACAACAATACCAAAGGCGTCAAGGCCACGAAACTACGTCCTTTCCTTCTCATGACTGCAATCATCGTCATCCCGGTCTTGTTGATCCTTTTCGGCGCATATTCTGCGTTTATTAAGTCCTCCGCCAGCGCGGTCCCAGGCATCCCACCCCCCAATAAAATACCTGCCGGTGTGCCCAAATCCACAGGCCCTCTGGTCATGGAGAGCGGAGACATCGTGACCGTTGAGTCCCATGTGGCCGGCCGAATGCGGATCTGGCGAAGAAGCAAAAGCAGAGAATACAAAGAAGCCTGGCGTATTGAACATGTCCGTCACGCTTCGCTGGCCATCGGAGATCTTGACGGAGATGGCGATCATGAGATCGTAGCACCAGGGTGGTGCCTTGAGAAGGAAAATGTCGGAGAGAGAGTCGTCACCAAGTGGCGCTACTTCCTGAACGTCTACAAGCAAGGTGAGAAAGACTGGTGGAAAACCACGTTTTACTCAAAACCAGACTCCATCTATGAAGATACGCTGCTGGAAATCACAGAAATAAAGATCGGAGACGTGGACCTGGAGCCGGGTAACGAAGTCATCCTGATCACTAAGCATTGCCTGGGGATTTTTAAATACATCCCAGAAGAAGACGAATTCAGGCTTCTCAGGTCGCGCTATTCCTTTCTGGATGATACAGAACTACTTTTAAAATCTCTCGAGGTGGCAAACATCGATGACGATCCACAGGACGAGATTATAGTGGCCGCAGATGAATGGGAAGACGAACGGACCCCATTGAATAAAGGCTGGCTCCTGATCTTCAAGGTCCGGGACGGCTGGCCCGAGCTCGAAAGATCCATTGCCGTGGACGCCAATCTTGCCTTCCAATCGTTGCGGATCGGGGATGTGATCGCCGGTGACCTGCCGGAGATCATCTGCCCAGCCTACCGGATGGCCAGTGATATCAATAATACATATGTATTGGGATGGAACCCAGCGGGGGAAAAACTCATCGACCGTCAGATCTATGAGATGGGCGATAGCCAATTGGAACTGATCCATCTCGATGTGGGAGACATCAGCCCGGAACCCGGAGACGAAGTAATAATAGCACTGCACAGCCCCGATGAACTGGTCTCTTTCAAGTGGAACGGTAGGAATCTGATCGAAGCTAGTGATCGCTTTCCCCTAGATCCTCGAGTAGCTCCATTAAATGTCTTCATCCAGGATGCACGCACTGGCAGTGACGCATTAAGTGAGATCATAGTGATTGGCAGCTGTATGATCGAGGGAGAACCCGGGCGTTTCTATCTGGAGGTCCTGGATTTCAACGA
>JBARSJ010000055.1:0-3319 GCA_049644685.1 Anaerolineales bacterium | reverse complement strand
GATTGCAGAAAATAAATCGTCTTTCATAGGAGATTCCTTGAATTGTCTTATGAAGCGTGTCTAACAGGTTATAACTATGCCCAAACCTTCTTTGTAGCTTTCTTCTATATTAGGTAAATATGATTGGTGCCATGGTTAGTCAGCAAATAGGATAATCAGGCCTTATTTATGCGTCGCAGAAAGATCTCATATCCACCATCTTCTGTTAACATATCGGACAACTGTTTGCCACCAGCTTTAATTACCATTGATGTGTGGACAACGTTCTTTGCCAATACCTTGATAGAATCAACCGTAAATTTAATATCATCTTCACCTTCTGCATAAAGATTTTTCATGGCATTTCCCTCTTTTAGAACACGGGTCCATCCGGCAGCACCAACATATGCGCTTGGCCAGTCTCCCCCAACCGGAATACAACCCATCATCACAGCATGTCCTGTCATATACATCATCACGCTTTCCTGACCGGTGGCCATTCCTGTTCCTTGAGTAATAGTGGACATCACTTTCCAGGGTTTAGAAGTAAATCCTTCTACAACGCTATTGCCTACTCGATCGAGGAAATTCTTAAAATTCCCGGGAACTCCCATGTGGAAAACTGGGATGCCATATATGATTGCATCGGCTTCAATCCATTTATCTCGCAATTCAGCAAAATCATCATCCATAATTTTGCAATAACCCAACTTCTCATGACACTGATCACATGAGTCGCATGGACTATAGAGTTTGCCGGAAGTAGAATACAATTCTGTTTCAACCATGGCGGGGGCAACCTCTTTTGCGGCTTCCATGGCAACTTCCAATAAGAAATGTGTATTCCCCTTTTTTCTGTTACTGGCATTAATGTTAAGTATTTTGATGGTTTCCATTAAATGCTCCGTGTGTATCATTTGTAATTGCTTGGTAGGGCTCTTCTAATATTCAGGTAAATCTTCAGGGAACGACCAATTACAACTTATTTTTAGAATATTGGTTAATACATAGGTTCGGGTTTTTCGTACGCCAGGGATAGTGTGCAATTTATTGCTAATAATTGACTGCAAGTCACCCATCGTTGCAGCTACTATAGAAACAGAGATATCTGTATCCCCAGTGGTCATGGCTACGTAGTTTGTTTCTTGAAGATCAACAAGATGTTGGGCTACTTGATCAATCATTCCTGGCTCGACATCCATGGCAATATCTGCTGAAATCGGCAGCCCTAATCGTTCTGATTGAGCACAGGCATTAATGGAGATAAAACCTTCTTCAATCAGGCGATCCAGTCGATTTCGGATAGCTCGAGCTGTCATATTGCCTAATCGCTGGGCAATTTCGGTAGACATCATGCGGGCATCTTCCTGAAGGCATTCTAAAATTCCCCTATCTACAGCATCAATTTTTGTGATCATCGTTTCTCCCTTCACCTCAAAAGTAACATATATGGTTCCGTTAAGCCACTATTATACATATAAACGTACCGTAACGGTAGTAAAGATTACCGTAACGGTAATTTAAAGCATTACTTGTAGATTAATTATTGAATTATTTAGTTGATTGTAATCAGGTGGGAATTAACTTGGGAGTCTGAAAGAAGACGCATTCATTGTTAGAAATTTAAGTGAGATAACAGATTTTAATACATAATAAATTGATTAAATATGCTTTTCTTGACGCTGAATCGATAGCACTCATTGATCATGAATATTATGTATCAACTTGAGTTAAACAGAGTAGTGGGATACTGGTTTATTCTTGAAATCGAGCCGCCAAGCCAGGTGATTTGGGATGTGTTTTTGGTGCAATTCTGGTGCAATTGGGGTGGAAAGGATGGATTTTGTGCTCTTGGTGGACAAATTGTTGTCAACTCCATCGAGAGGATGGACGGAATTTATCCCTATGGAAAGGATTTACAGTGCTGCCGTCCAATTCGAAGTCAGACGCTAGAATCCGAACCGAGTACTTTTATATGAATCGAGTCGCCTTTTGGGTTGACAAAACTGGTTTCGGGTGCAGTTTGGGGGCAAATACGGTGGAAACCATGGAAACAATGGACAAAATGGACTGGTTTTTCCCTGTTTTATCGACACAATGGACGCTATTTCCCCCGATGGACACAATGGACAACCCTGGGCTTGATTAAGAGTCAATTGATATATTGGGGGAGATATCGATTTCTTTCTTGGCGTCTTGCCTATGTTCGCTATAATTACTAACAACCATCAAGCAAAGAGTTATTATGTTTGTTAGGGGGAACACAAATGAAAAATCGTTTACCTGAACTTGAGAAACTAGCAAGCCTGCTATCGGAGATGAACGCGATAGGGGAGAGGATCTCGGAGGTTACCCAGCGGCCGGCCACCATTGGGCATACCGGGGAGTACATTGCAGCAGAGATCTTTGATATCGAGCTGGAAGAAGCGGCCAATGCAAAAGGGATTGATGGCCACTTCAAAAGCGGCAACCTGGCCGACATGACCGTCAACATCAAATGGTACAGCAAACTGGAATATATGCTGGACATCAACCCAGAAGCTCTCCCAAACTTTTTCCTGGTTATGACCGGCCCTAAGGGGCAGGCAGTGAGCTCTCGGGGAGGCATCCGGCCTTGGTTGATCGACTATGTATTTCTGTTCAATGCAGCTGAGTTGATAAATGAACTGAATGCGCGAGGCGTGAAGATAGGGGTAGCTACAAGTGTCCAGAAACATGAATGGCAGGCTGCTGAGATCTTTCCTAATAAGAGGAGCATGGTTTACCGGATGACTGATGATCAAATGGGAAAGCTCATGGCATTTGGATCAGGATTGACAGAAAGCTGGTATTAGCGCTTGTAGATAACTTTCTAAAAGAAGAAAACCCTGAACAAGCCCTGGCATCATTTACTCTCCTGAATGCATTCTTGTCTGCAGCTGCATTTCAAAAGGACTCCCTTGTGAAGCCGCTTTCCTCTGCTGTCCAAACATTCAAGGCAACAGCCGAGAAACCAAGAAAGAAACTAGAAGCGGATCCAGTTTCCATTGCCGTCGGGTTCCCCTGGGGTGTATCGATCGATCTTTCCTGGGACATTTAGCGCAGGACATCAAGTCGTCCAAAAATTGGAAAGACAATAAACGATCCCCGTTTTAGAAGAAAAAATCCGATTTGGTAAAATAGTCCGTATATCCAATGAAAAAAAACCTATTAGTAATTGAAAGAAACTCACGAGACTCTCTTACAGGACGCCTTGTAGCAGGAGGTTATTCAGTTTGTCTGGTAGGAACAGCTAACGCTGGCCTGAAGACTCTAAAACAGCACAGGATTACCCATGCTGTTATTCTCAACGCGATATCGA
>JBARSJ010000054.1:0-2540 GCA_049644685.1 Anaerolineales bacterium | reverse complement strand
ACCGTGAAGGATGTACGCTATTCTTCTAAGAAAGATTCTTACAAAATAGACTTTTCCTGGACTGACATAACAACTGATAAAACATGGCATACGGACGTTCAGCTTACTAATGATACATTTGGAACATATTTTGGAAGTGATAATGGTTTTTGGGTGGAATCCCCTTATTTCCCAGCAGGTTGCTGTAATTTTTGGCTAGATCTGTCGGTACGCTACGCATTTGAGTATTATCGAGTTTTCCTGATAATACTCATATTCCGGTGTTATCGAGATAGTGATCATTCTATTTTTCCACATTTTTGTTGTCAATGGCCAATTTCAAGAATATCTTATCCGGTGTTCTCAGTAAAAACATATAATAACTTGTTATATTAGATTTGGAGATAAAATGAAAAAACTGCTGCTAGGAGCATTAATTCCTTCAGTCATTCTGGCGGGATGCGTAAGTAGAAACATCGCCGTCAAATATGAGATTGCGACATCTGATGACTCGGAGCGAATTGCCTATAGTACATACGGAGAGGGAGAAATTGCGTTAATATTCATCCATGGGTGGAGTTGTGATAGCCGGTATTGGCAAAAACAACTATCTACTTTTTTGACGGATTATCGGGTCGTTACAATTGATCTTTCCGGACATGGAAATTCCTCATCGGGAAGGCGTTATTACACAATGTTATCTTTCGCTAAGGATGTGAAAGCTGTTATTGAAAAAGATAATATAAACCAAGCCATCTTGATTGGTCATTCAATGGGTGGCGGTGTAATGGCAGAAGTTGCACGCCTAATACCTGAAAAAACTATTGGCTTAATCGGTATAGACACTTTACATAATGTTGTAGAGCAACTCCCCCAAAACATACTTGATGATGTGACCAAACCTTTTGAGGAAGATTTCCAAAATGCAATGCAAGCCTTTGTCGCACCTATGTTCCCAGAAGAAACAGATGAAGAACTAATCCGTTGGGTTAAGGAGGATATGTCTTCAGCACCATCGGAAGTTGCATTGAGTGCTTTTCGCAACTATATGGGGCAATATGTAAGCGGTGAGGCTAGTGAGGTTTTTAAGGCAATAACTATTCCTGTAGTATCGATAAATACGAGGTTATGGCCAACAAATGAAGGGGCCAACAGAAAACATATCCAAACGTACAACCTTTTTTACATAGAAGATACTGGCCATTTCCCAATGCTGGAAAAACCGAAAGAATTCAATGCGGCTTTAATAAAAGCTCTTGAATACATAGAGGCAACGATGAACAAGACTATATAACCAGACGATGGACAAATATCATCTGAAAGCGTGCTTCCAGATGAATTGTCATCGTAGACGTTGGTCATGGAGATAAAATGATTAGACAGGTTGCGATGTTGACAATGGCCGTGATGCTTTATGTGCCGTCCCTGGTCGCCAAGGAGGGTATTGAGAGCGTGCGTCCAGATCTCGTCACGCCATCAGCAACAGACCACGCGCCAGCCCCAGGTAAACGAGTCAGGCAGATCAACAAGAACTACGCAGGAACGAAAGTGTATCACCTCCTCTATCTTCCGACTGACTGGAAAGATGGAGAGAAATATCCTGTCATCATTGAATATGCGGGAAACAGGTGGAAGACCAGCCCAGGAACTGTCGAAGGCAGCAATCTCGGTTACGGCATCTCAGGAGGCAAAGGCGTCATATGGATCTGTATGCCTTTTGTAGACAGGAAAAATCAAAGCAATGCCACAACGTGGTGGGGTGACGTCGATGCGACGGTCGAATACTGCAAGAAGACCGTCAATCGGATATGTACAGAATATGGTGGCGATTCATCGAACGTATTCATTGCCGGCTTTTCTCGTGGCGCCATCGCCTGCAATTACATCGGACTTCACGATGACGAGATAGCCTCACTGTGGCGGGGGTTCATCTGTCACAGTCATTATGACGGCGTTAAGAAATGGGGATATGCCCGAAGCGATCCAGACTCCGCAGAAACACGCCTGAAGCGATTGGGCAATAAGCCACAGTTCATCAGTCAGGAGAAGAGTATTGATGCAACAAAGACGTATCTCAAGAATACATTCCCATCAGGAAAATTCACTTTTCAAGCGTTGCCCTTCCCCAATCACACTGATACCTGGGTGCTCTGTGATATTCCGGAAAGGAAAAAGATTCGAGACTGGTTTGATCAAGTTCTGAAACAGAAAGGCCAACAAGGCGCTGAAGGCGACGGTCCAAAGCCCGCGCCTTAGCTTGAACGTTCGCCAAACAGGAAAATTGAGACATGCAAAGCCGCGAAACTCTCCCCGTCGTTTCCGCCGTGTGGTTTATCACCCGCATCTGCGCGGCCGTGATTTTTTTCTTCACGGTCGCCGGAACTCTTTCCGCCGCCAACCCCAAAACCGAACTCCCGGTCCTGGTCGAAGCCGAGGGATTCGCCGACACCGGGGGCTGGGTCATTGATCCTCAGTTCATGGATCTCATGGGCTCGCCCTATCTGCTCGCCCACGGTCTCGGGGTCCCGGTGAACGACGCCAGGACGGAGGTGGCCATCCCG
>JBARSJ010000053.1:0-2584 GCA_049644685.1 Anaerolineales bacterium | reverse complement strand
CATCAAAACCGTGAAAAGTGCCCTTTTGAAGGAAATTCCATTGCGCCCGAGATAATTTGTCACCTATCCCCACCTTTCGAGAAAGCCTATCAGGGCCGGTTTTTTCCTGGATGAATTCCGGGCTGGTGTTAGAAAGTAAGATATGTTCATAGGCAGCTATAAGAAAACCACCACTGCCACAGGCGGGGTCACATATAGTCCCACCTATTTTGGGATCAACCATCTTTACAATTACTCTAATTAGATGGCGTGGTGTGCGAAACTGAGCAGCTTTTTTTTGACCGCCAAGTTCGCTTGCAAGGTATTCGAACAAGTCGCCTTTAACATCAGCATCAATGCCAAGAAAAGAAATTGGCGCGATAATGTCAACAGCCCGACGGAGTGCTGCACCGTTAGGGATTACTATAGATGCGTTGCGGAAGACCGCCCGTGCTCCTTGAGAAAGTCTGGGATGGTTAGCCAACAAAGGTAAGGTGTCGCGCAGGGTGTGAAGCATACGCTCGTTGTCAGGATCTGAAGTTAAAACACTCCAACGCAATGAATCGAAATCCAGCGGTTTACCATCAACCTTAAATTTTCCGAAAAGGGACCTATGATTACTATTACCTGCGGTCCCTTGTTCATGGTCCATTTCTTCCAGCATTTTAAGGAAAAGCAGATACGAAATCTGTGTTACGTATGTGATAGGATTTGTTATATTATTATCCCACATCACTTTGCATAAGGATTTAAGAGTGTTCTGTATCTGTGCACTGTCCATAATTTGTCCTGGTTCTTTTCTTAAGCTGCCAATAGAGTATTAAGTTCATCGACCATTTGCTGAAGAAGATCTTTGCCAAAAAGTTGCTCCATGCGTGTTAAGCCCCCCCAAAGTGAGAATGGCGGCTGGCTGAACAGGTGAGTGCTGATTTCTTCACCTGTCATAACTCGAGCCTTTAATAACCTTAACATCTGAGCCTGGGTGTGGTTGATGCTGCTTGAGTGTTCAGCAACCCAAGTGTTGAAAGCTTTTTCAATACGTTCTTCCCGTGAAAGGAATCTATCAAGTCCCAGTGCGACACGTATGAAATCTGAAAGCGAGCCTGTGGGCTGTTCAAAGGCGTGCCTTAAGGTTTCTTCGTTGAAGTAATAGTCCGGTGAATTAAGTCGACGGGACAGGTCTATCCATTCCTGTTCAGTTAGTTCATCACCCTTAAAGATCTTTTCAACCGAGGGGTCGGTCTTTTTCAATTCGATGATTTTAGCTTCCCAATTCTTACGGTAAACTTTGCGGTCTATTGCGAGCCCTTCCGGGCCAACCATGATAATCTCACGTGACCGTATTTCATCGTATAGCGAACCTTCATCAATAACCAGGAAATCAGGACGTTTGCCTTGCTCCGTTCCTAATTGCTTGAAATCGTCAGGTATGATTTTGGTGTCTTCTTCATCCCCCGTTAAATGTTTTGCACCGGGGCTAGTGCCAATACTCCTTGGTTTATGGTATTCCTCTCCTTGATCATTGAAGCGTTTGGTATTTCCAACGAAGTCGTAGATTATGAATTCCGTTTTACCGATTTTAGGGCATAATCTGGTGCCACGCCCCCGCATCTGGGCATATTTAATAGCTGATTGTGTGGGGCGCAGCATCACTAAGTTTTCAACTTCTTTGTGATCATAGCCTGTATCAAGCATATCTACGGAAACGGCAATTAAAGGAAGTGGATCGTATTTGAACTGGTCAATTATCGGTTTCGGATTGCCGTTGTTAGTATAGCAAGTGATTTTTTTCGCAAATTCTTGTCGGACTTGAGATGGAGAGCGGTTTACCTGTTGGGCTATACTGAGGCAATCTTCATCACTCAACAACCGATTAAATAATCGGGTCAATATACCGGCTTGTTTTTCGGAAACCGCGAAAACGATGGTTTTTCTGGGTCGGACCTTGGCACGTTCGATGTCGGCAGCGTAGAATTCTTGGATTATCGTTTTGAGCCGGTCCTCAGATTCAACACCACGGCCCCATGCACCAGGTTTAATTTCTTCTCCTTCCCATTCAGCGCCTTCATAAGTTAAGATGCTCTCAGCGTGGTAGATGCGGTATTTTGAAATATAGCCGTCATTAATCCCTTTTTGGATCCCGTATTCGAATGTTGGACGCCCTTCCTGTTTCGAAGAATCCCAGCAATCAAAAAAAATGTAGGTATTACGGACGAGACGTCTTTCATATTCGCTAACCCAGCGAAGCTCACCAGGATTCGGAGTTGCCGTTAAGCCGATGTGGATGGCGTCGAAGTGCCCGAGGGTGGCCCGATGTGTGTTGTAAATAGAACGGTGACATTCATCAGTAACCACTAAATCGAAATATGCATGTCCGAATCCACCAGCACCGAGTTGACTCGCAATTGTGTCTAATGTGCCAATAACTATTTGGCCTTCAAGGCTTCGCCTTCCGCCATATAGGACTTCGGTCGGCCAATCACGCAAATAGTCATCGAAGGTCTCTTTCGCTTGATCAGCGAGTTTAATACGGTCAACAAGGAATAAAACCCTAGAAATCAGGGCTGCTTGAAACCAACGTTTCATAAGCATAGCGATTGTAAGC
>JBARSJ010000052.1:0-2532 GCA_049644685.1 Anaerolineales bacterium | reverse complement strand
GGTGGGAATTGTCCTGTCTGTGGTAGTCATCGCCAGTTTACTCGTTATATTGCTCCGCTAATCAATGGAAGAGAAATCAAATACTATCCTGCGCCGATTAATCCCCGGCCTTTTGTTTGGTTTCCTGGTTTTCCTGGTCCTGATCCTGATCGGTGATCTGCGCCAGGTGAGCAACCAGGTGCTGGGATTCCAGTGGAAATATTATCCACTGGTTCTGCTCCTAACTCTCTTTAATTATCTGCTGCGCTTTTTTAAATGGCATTTTTACCTGGGCTTGGTCGGGGTTAAAAATTACCCCCTTATTCAAAGTGCCCGTCTTTTCCTGGCTGGATTTCCACTGGCAGTCACACCTGGCAAAGTCGGGGAAGCCCTTAAAGGTGTCTGGCTCCAAAAAGAGACTGGTGTGCCAACCTCCCGGGGGATCTCAGTTGTGCTGGCGGAGCGCATCAGCGATGGCTTAGGGGTGCTGCTGCTTAGCACCCTGGGAGTGATCGCTTATCCCCGCTATTGGCCGGCATTTGCCGTTGTCCTTTCCGGATTGATTATTTTAATCCTGATCATCCAAACCAGACCAGCTGCCCTTTGGCTCTTAGATCTTGGGGGTAAACTTCCACTTATCAAACGATTTTCCGGGGGACTGCGGGAGTTTTACGAGGGCAGCTATACCCTGTTCCGCCTCAAGGCAATATTTATCGCTGTTAGTCTGGGCACAATTTCCTGGCTGGGAGAAGGCATCGGAATGTATTTGGTCTTGTTAGGATTGGGAGTTGCACCAGGTTGGACTACCCTGTCAATCGCTGTCTTTGTCTTGGCTTTTTCCACCGTGGTCGGGGCTGTTTCTGCCCTGCCGGGTGGATTGGGGGCAGCCGAAGCGTCCATCGCTGGCATGCTTACCTTGCTGCTGGCGTTAAACCGGGATACCGCCGCGGCAGCTACACTTTTAATCCGCTTTGCCACCCTCTGGTTTGCTGTTTTTTTGGGTTTGGCAGTTTGGGGGTTCTCCCGGAAACTTCTGTTTGGGGCAGCTGATGAATAAGGGGGTAATCCTCCGAAGAGATCATTTTCCCCTCCATTTTCCATTACAATATAGGAGAACTTAATCCAGGATCTTCCCGGATTAAAACCATTAACTGCCAGATATCCCATTCAGGAGGTCTGCCATGTCGAAAATCACTCGAACTTTACTTATTTTATTTATCATCCTGCTAGCAGGCTGCAACAGACCTCCATCAGAACCGAAGCAGCTGCCAACTAAGACCCAGGAGATTCCTCAGACTCCAACCAACACGGAGATTCCACCAACCCAGGGAAATACACCCTTCCCAACCTTCACTCCCACCAACGAACCAGAGCAACCGGGACCGCCAACTGAACAACCCTGGCAGCCTCCCGAGGGTGACCCCATTCCGCTTTACCCTGCTGGAGAGAAAATCACCCTTCACGAAATCCAGATGATTGATCAGCTGAGTGGATGGTCAATTGCAGTATCAGATTCGGATAATGAACACATCCTGCGTACTGAGGATGGCGGATACACCTGGCAGGATGTCACTCCCCCGCAGCCGCTTGCGGATACAGGAACTAAACTGACCGTAAATGGCGCTTTCTGGGATGAGGGAACCGCCTGGGCGTCTTATACCGGTTCAGATTTTATCTGGGCTACCAAAGACGGTGGAGTCACCTGGCAACCAGCTCCTCTAGATTATGAGACCTTATCCGGTTCTCTGTTCACCGTGCAAGATGAAAATCACGCTTGGATGTTCCAATTCCTTGACGCTGGGATGCAGAAAGTCTTCACCGTGCTTTATCGAACCAGCGACGGAGGGGGAAGCTGGGAAAAGCTGCTGGAACCACACACGGATATCAGCATTCAGGGCTTTGATAAAACAGGAGCAGCCTTTATCAATCCCCAGTATGGTTGGCTGACCAGGGATTTTCGCGGTGTGCAGCCTCAAGTGGAGTTGAACCTGACTCATGATTGTGGTTTGACCTGGGAAGACCTCAACATTCCCGAACCTCCTTCAGCGCCGGAAATCTTCAGCAAATTCTTCTGTGCCTGTGGTTTGTATGATCCTTTCCTGGTTTCCACCCTGGAGGGAAGTGCCCACTTGTCATGCACCTGTTATGAGGATGACCAGAAGCCCGAGTGGGATTACCTGTATAGGACAAAAGATGGAGGTGAAACCTGGGAGATATGGGAAGCCCCAGATGGAGATTTTGTGTACATCAATGATCAAATCATTTATGCGCTTAGCAGAGATATCTACCGCTCCGAAGATGGCGGTGAAAGCTGGCAGAAGGTTAAAACCGTCAATTGGGATGGTCAGTTCAGTTTTATAGATCGGGACACAGCCTGGATAGTTGCTGTTAATGGCGAGGAATATGCGCTGGTAAAAACCAGCAACGGCTGCGATTCATTTATTGAGATCAAACCGGAGGTAATTTCCAGTCAATCCATCCGCTGAACAAAAAGGATCCCGGAGTAAAAAGATCCCGGAGTTTTAAGAAACTCCGGGATCCTATTTAATTAAA
>JBARSJ010000051.1:0-4139 GCA_049644685.1 Anaerolineales bacterium | reverse complement strand
TCAAGCCAGGTTCGCAGGTAAACTATCCAGCGGCGATTGAAACCATTGTTAATCATTTCGCGGTAATTTTTGAACGCAGGCAGGCCCAAAAAGAAATCATTCAACGGAAAGCTCAATTGGAGGCACTAAGAGATATTGAGCTTGATATAGCCAGTCAGCTGGACCTGGAAGAGCTGCTGGTATCCATTGCCGAAAAAGCATCCTTGATCGTAAATGCCGCCGCGAGCGGTTTCTATATCCTCAACCCGGACAGAGACGTCCTGGAATATATTGCCTACACGGGTTTTGGTAAATTGCCTGAGGTTACTGAGTTAAGGATTGGTGAGGGTTTATCAGGTAAAGTGTGGGAAAAACAGGAAACGATCATCGTTGATAATTATGCGGAATGGGAGGGGCGATCCCAAAACTGGGTATCTATGGGAAATTATTATCTTGCTGGCATTCCTGTATGCTGGGGTGAAGAGTTGTTGGGTGTGCTGGAAGTTGCTCTTAATCCCTCTGAGACCCTATCGAAGAGCAATATTGAGATGCTTGAGCTCTTCGCTGCCCAGGCGGAGATCGCTATCCAGAATGCCAGGTTGTTTAGCGGAGAAAAGCAGCGGCGGCAGGAATCTGAAACGCTCAGAGAAGTCGGAATGTTAATTAACAGGATGATGGATCGGCCAGAGTTGCTGGAATTGACCCTGGTCGCACTTCAAAAGGTTGTACCTTACCACAGTGCGTCCGTCCAGCTTGTCCGGGGAGGGGAGATTGTAGTAGAGGCTTTCCGGGGAGTTGATCAACCCGAACGAGTGATAGGGACATCATACAACATTAAAGATAATAAGTTAGCCCACCCCATCTTATATGAAGGGAAGAAAATAATCCTTGAAAACGGGCTTGACTGCCGGGAACAGTTAAAGGGTCCAAATATTGAGAATGTTCAATCCTGGCTGGCGGTTCCCTTAGAAGTTAAAGGGACCAGGATCGGGCTGATAGCTCTCGATCATTATGAACCGGGCCAGTATACAGAGCTTGATGCAGAGCTGGTACAAGCTTTTGCTAACCAGGCAGCGATTGCGATTGAAAATAACAGATTGTTTGAAGAAATCCAGCGGCATACAAGAGAAATGAAGGTGGTTTATGAATCTGCGTTGAATATGACCCAGGAGCTGCACCCTGATGCATTATTCGAGTATCTTCACCAACAAATAGAAACCCTTTTCGCCCCGGATGCTTTTATGCTGGCGACCATCGATCCAACCTCGGAAATGATTCAGGTGTCATTCGCGTCAGAAGCTGGAACACGGCAGACTCAGGTTGAGGGTCTTCAAATTTCCCCCGACGAAAAGAACTCTTTATTAAGCTGGATAATCCGTAAGAAAACTCCGCTGCTGATCGGGAATGTGGAAACAGATTCGCTGCCGGTACAACCGCAGCAAAATGGGGAAATAATCCATTCCTGGTTGGGTGTTCCTTTATTGGTTGGTGACCGGCTGATCGGTGCGCTAGTAGTGCAGTCCTACCAGGTCGAAGCATACGACCATGATCATCGCAGATTATTGCAATTACTGGGTAATCAGGCAGCTATCGCCTTGGAAAACAGCCGCTTGTTTGAAGAAGCCCAAAGAAGATTATCGAGGATTTCATCTTTGTGGGAAATTGACCTTGCGATCTCAGGGAGTATTGATCTCCAAATAACTATGGAAGTGCTGATAAGTCAGCTAATCCAAACTCTGGGGGTGGATGCTGCCTGTGTGCTTCTCTATAAGCCGCACACACAATCCTTGGAACATATCAGTTCCAGCGGTTTCCGAACAGAATCATTAAAACATACCGCTCTCAGATTAGGCGATGGTTTAGCAGGAAAGGCAGCTTTGGAACGCACCCTGGTTCATATCCCTGATTTAAGCACCCAGTCTACTAGTCTGCAGAAATCCCCCCTCTTTAACCTGGAAGGGTTTATTAGTTATCTTGCTAATCCATTAATCGCAAAGGGGGAGCTTGTCGGAGTGCTGGAGGTTTTTAATCGGAACCGGTTGGATCCGGATCAAGAGTGGTTAAATTTCCTGGATGCTATAGCACGGCTGGCAGCAATTGCAATCGACCGCTTAAATCTGTTCAACGATTTAGAGAAAACTAATGTTGAACTCGTGCAAGCTTATGACGCTACGATTGAGGGGTGGGCGCGTGCTATTGAACTCCGTGATGGGGATACCGAAGGGCATAGCCGGCGGGTAGTGAGGCTGGCATTGAATTTGGCTCAGAAGATGGGGGTTGTTGGGGAAGCATTAATTCATATCCGCCGGGGCGCGCTGCTCCATGATATTGGGAAAATGGCTATTCCTGATGGAATTTTATTAAAAACCGGGAAATTGTCGGATGAAGAATGGTTGATCATGAAGAAACACCCGGTTTATGCCTATGAGATGCTCTCTTCCATTCAATATCTAATACCTGCATTGGATATTCCCTATTGCCATCACGAATGGTGGGATGGCTCTGGGTACCCCAGGGAGCTTTCTGGAGAGAGGATCCCCCTGGCTGCCCGTATCTTTGCCGTGGTGGATGTTTGGGATGCACTACAATCAGATCGACCGTACCGGGATGCATGGTCTGAAGCCGAAGCAGCCGATTACATCAAGAAACTCTCTGGCACCCAGTTTGACCCCCAGGTGGTTAAAGCGTTTTTTGAAATGATTGATGGATCCTGAAAAGGGAATAATGGGGGAGATCAACGAATTGACTAGCGTTAAAATTTAGATTCCGAAGATAACACATAATTTCTCCCAAATTATCAATGATTGTCTAAAAATATACCCATACATCCGGGATATTTAAGGCAATTAAAGGCGTTTTAACGGAGAAATTCCCCAAAATGGGTCTTGACAAAGGTTTTTTCTATGCTATGATATGACCATAACCCGCTAAGATGGGTAACCCGAATAAGTCAGAAACACAGGAGAGACTAATGCCGAAACCAGAATCCGTAGTCATGCCAAGCGCAACCACAGTCAATGTTCGGCACGATTCAGTACTAACTATCATTCAAAGTTTGGTCCTGATGGTGAAGAGTGAAAAGCTTTCCGGGCTCAGTCCCTGGATTTATGAGACAGCCAACGCCCTCACGCCTGAGCAGAAAGCCACCCATAAATTGGTATTAATCGGATTCCACGATGCTGTAATACCTACCCGGTTGTGGAAGGACTTTCCAACTTATCTGGCTCATCTGGAAAACAGTGATCCTCTTACCCTGCGGGATAGTATGCTGGATTATTATCTCAATTTTGAGCCCTGTGAAAAAACAGGAAAGCAGATCGAAGGGACCAGGGAGTCACTACTGGCCGATGTGGATTTTTTCCTGGATTATTTGGGAACCAAGTTTGGAGAAGGTTTAATTGATCCGGAAATTGAAGTCAAAGCACATCAACTGCTGAATGACCCCGATCAAATGCAGCAGGTGATTGTCTCCCACTTGAAATTCATCTGGCAGGAATTCTGTCAGGCGGAATGGGAGCGAATTACACCTATGCTGACTGACACTGTGATGGCTTTTGAAGAGATTGATTTTAGCAGTATGAACCGTGAGGAAGTCATTAAATATATTACCGGAAGGGATATTAATAAGGAGGACTGGGATCTCAATTTGGAGGAAATCAACCAGCTGGTTTTTGTGCCCAGCACCCATATAGGTCCTTACCTGGGAATATTTCATTATAAAAACGCGCTGGGTATGGTTTTTGGAGCCAGGCTTCCAAAAGACACAAAGGTACACGCTCCGGATCTGAGCAGAAATGAGATCACCATCCGGCTCAGCGCCCTCGCAGATGATGTCAGACTTCACATATTGAAGCTGATAGCGGAAGAAGGAGAGCTGCGATCACAGGAAATTATGGAGGAACTGGATCTCAGCCAGTCAGCAGCATCCAGGCACCTGAAGCAGTTGAGTGCCACAGGCTATCTGATTGAAAGGCGATGTTCTGGTGCAAAATGTTATGCATTGAATGGCGAGCGGGTTCAGGATACATTGAAGGCAGTGTCGGCATTTTTACTTTGCGATTAACTAAAGCTTTGGAGGTGGAAAATGGTGAGATCAAAATAGAAGTTCACCACTAAGCAAAATGTAACAAATGGAATGCAGTACTTGAAGAAATAATTGA
>JBARSJ010000050.1:0-9890 GCA_049644685.1 Anaerolineales bacterium | reverse complement strand
CCTGCGCTGTGCCAGGCCATCCGGATGAACAGCCCCCCGTAGTGGCCGTAATCAGCCGGCCACCAGTCCTGAGAGTCGGTCATCAGGGAATAGAGATCCTTCTTCAGGGCATCAAGATCTAGTTTCTTAAACTCTTCTGCATAGTTAAATCCCTCGCCCAGCGGATTCGACAGGGAGGAATGCTGGTGCAGAATATTCAGGTTCAGCTGGTTTGGCCACCAGTCCTTATTCGACGTGCCGCTGCCGGCTGCGGGTTTTGTTGTATTGCCCGTTACCGGGCACTTACTCTCATTGTTCATCTCTTTTCTCCTTTCAACCTCGGGTTTGGAAAACTATGACTAAAAAAATTTCCCTGGGTAGCGCCAACGAAAAAGATTATCTGTTCCCAGTGTTTGAACCATATCTTTATCATAATCCATAATTGGATCTTGATCTAATTCAATAGCCTAGAATGATTTGTAAATTATTAGGGCTTAAATAATACGAGACCTTTTCAGACTGTAGGGGCTTGTTTTTGGGTTATCTTCGAACCTGCGACCTCGCGGTTAAAAGGTATTTTCCAATTCGGCAATAAAATCAATCTATTATATCTGGATTGGCAAGATGGACAATATTCTACTCTGTGGACATGATGGACAAGTTAAGCCTTTATTTAAGAGTCAATTGCTCACTAATAACATCAACAGAGTGAATATATATTGGGTGATAGAGTAGGGGAATACAACGGATTTATCTTTTATCGAACCGCCAACCTAGACGGATTGGAGGTTTTTCTATTGAAACGATGGTGCGGTGGCGTCTGACATCAAATCAGGTATATCCTCGGTGCAATTGACATCATATCTGTAGTATTAGTTACTGTTTTCCCGCCCGCATCGGGCGAAGTCCTGCAATTTTGCTCCCATAAAATTAGAAAAAGTAATTATGGTTTCTAATATTGACCTGTTGACACTTTGGATTTAATCAAGTTATTGTGACCATTTGCCAGATTTAAGTGTCTAATAATATGTCAACGCAATTTATAAGAAAGGAGATTATTTATGTTCGACCAAATTTTATCCCAACTGGCTGCCCTGGTTGGCGAAGATATGCTAAATCTTCTTGCCGGGCTTGGCATCCTTATCGTAGGCTGGATTATTGCTCGAATCATCAAGGCAGTGGTCCACCGTCTGTTGATGCGTACCAAACTAGACGAACGTTTGGCTGGTGCAGTATCTGACGGCGAGGAACTTCCTAAGTTGAATTTAACAAAATGGATTTCCACGGCTGCCTACTACCTGGTTATGCTGTTTGTTTTGGTTGCTTTTTTCCAAACCGTACAGCTCCCTGGAGTAGCCGCTCCTTTGAACGCTATGCTTGAGCAAATCACCCTGGCTGCCCCCCAACTTCTTGGAGCCTTGCTGATCTTGTTCTTGGCTTGGATCGTTGCAACGGTAACCAAATTTGTCATCCAACGGACAATGCGCCTGACGAAACTGGATGAAAAATTGGCTGCCCAGGCCGAGATCGACGAACCAACAATTAACGTCTCGGACGCTCTTGCCAATGGTGTATTCTGGTTGGTTTTCCTGCTGTTCTTGCCAGCGGTATTAAACGCCCTTGGCATGTTAGGATTGGTTGAGCCGGTCACCGGTGTGGTGGATTCGATCCTTGGTGTGATCCCCAATATTTTTGCTGCGGCCATCAGTTTGTTTGTTGGCTGGCTAATTGCTCGTATTGTCCGTCAAATTGTGGTGAATGTACTGGTTGCAGCAAATGTTGATAAATTTGGGGAACAGATTGGCGTGAGTGGAGAAAAACAAACTCAGCCATTATCCAAAATTATTGGATCTGTTGTCTACATCTTAATATTGATTCCGGCAGTAATCACTGCTCTCACCGCGCTAGGTGTAGAAGCCATCTCCTCGCCGGCAGTATCAATGTTAACCGCTGTTATGAACGGGATTCCAATGTTCTTTGGAGCAGCTGCGGTCTTGCTGGTCGCGTATTACGCAGGTAAACTGGTTGCTGGGCTGGTCACGAACCTATTGACGGGCATCGGTTTTGACAAAATTCCTGAAGTGCTGGGATTGCGCATAGCCGCAGATAGGGATCAACGAACCCTGTCAGAAGTTGTTGGTTTCATCGTTCTGGCGGCAGTTCTGCTGCTAGCTGGAATTGAAGCTGCTGATATGCTAGGATTCGCTTTCCTGGCGGATATCTTGGCAACCTTCATGACATTCGGCGGACAGGTATTACTGGCCCTGATAGTCTTTGCAGTTGGGTTATATTTGGCCAATCTAGCCAGGACCGTCATCCAGGCAGCTGGCGGCAAGAATGCTGCTTTTGCTGCCGGCCTAGGCCGGATAGCCATTCTTGTCCTCGTATCTGCAATGGCTCTCCAGCAAGTTGGTGTTGCTGGTGAGATTGTTAACATCACCTTCGGTGTGCTTCTGGGCGCAATTGGCGTAGCTGCAGCCTTAGCCTTTGGTTTGGGTTCTCGTGAAACCGCCGGGCTTGTCGTGGAAGACTGGATTAAAAGATTAAAAGGGAAATCGGAATAGTTATTTTGGTAATTATTCCAAAATAAGGCAAATACATCTATAATCAATAAGCCTGTCCCTTTCTATTTCTAGCAGGGCAGGCTTATTGATACCTTATGAAAGATCTCTCCAGTCTGACGGACACTGAACTTGTGGCGCTATGTTTGGAACGCAAAGGTAGAGACGAGAGACCTTATATTGAATTTATCCGGCGCTATCATATGCTGGTAACTCGAGGACTGTACAGCTATTTCTCCAATGAACAGGATATGCAAGACCTTTCACAGGAAATATTCTTTAAAATCTATCACAGTCTCCACCAGTTTGAAGGACGTTCATCTGTAAAAACCTGGATTTTTAGCATCACCAGTAATACTGCAAAAAACGAATTAAGAAAGCGCTCCCTGCGTCCGGTTGAGGTCGAGGAATCGATCGAGGATAAAGATGAGGTTTTGTCAAGTGGTGAAGAACCTTATCTGCTGCAGGAGATCCACATAAGGCAGGTTTTCCAAAAAGCATTTTCAATGTTAACTAAGCAAGAGCAGGAGATAATATTGCTTAAGGATATTGAAGAATTGACCTACGGGGAGGTTGCCAATCGTTTAGTGATTTCCTTAAGCGCAGCAAAGATGAGGACTCAGCGAGCCCGATTGGCAATGAAAAAATATTATCAGGAAAGTGATCATGGAAATAAATCACCTAACTTCAGATGAGATTGAATCTTATGTGAATTTCAAATTGACTGTTGACGAAAATGAACAAATAATAACTCATTTAAGTGTATGTGAAGATTGTCTGGAAAAAGTAGATTTGTACTGGTCTGAATTTAGAGACCCTGACATCACCATTAATAAAGCTCAAGTTGAAAAAAAGCTTATGAACCAGATTCGTCGTTCAAACTTGATTGGTAATTCTATTACGTTGGGGATCGTTGGATTTATTAAGATGATAAACGGTCTAATTGAACCTTTATTGAGTGCAATGAAAAAGGACCAACGAAAAAGGGATATTAAGGAGTAATTATGGATACAGAGCTATTGACCTCTACACTTCGACGAATGTCTGAGCAAATTTCAGATAACTTGCCGGCAATTATAATGAACCTTTTGCTCATATTGATTGGTTGGGGGGTAGCGCGACTTTTAACCTGGTTGGTCAAGCGATTTATCATACGCATTGGCCTGAATGAAGCATTTGAGAGAACGGTTATCGCTCAAGAGCTGAAGAAAATAAAATCAGATCAAACCCTGGCAGACATAACATCAAAGTTAACTTTCTGGTTGGTTTGGTTGTATATAATTTTTATTGTACTTTCTGCCTCAGATCTCAACGTAGGATTGACCCCCATTGCAGGTATAGTATCTTACCTGCCAAGATTGTTTATTGCTTTCTTGATCCTGGTGATTGGTGTTCTGGTTGCACAATTTATCGGCCACTGGGTTCAGGTTAGTGTGGCTGCAACTGGTGCGGAATATCATCAAGCACTTGGAAAGGGAACCCGACTGCTGATCATAGTACTTGTCGTTATTACTGCCATTGAAGCAATTGGAGTTAACCTGACTCCCGTTACAAACGCAATAACCAACATTATCACTATTTTGATTGCAGGTATAGCATTGGCTTTTGGAGTAGGAGCCCGAAATATCGTTGGAAATATCCTGGCTGGATACTATGCCCGCGAGAACTTTAAGGTGGGCGATCAGATTAATATTGATGGCGAAATTGGCACATTAGAAGCGATTGGAGTCGTGAATTCAGAGATGAATACGCCGGATAGTTATATTATCTTCCCAAACAGTAATTTAACAGATAAAGCGGTCAAAAAAATAAAGTCAGAGTGATTTCTCAAATATCCGTAATCTTCTTGCCCAGATAGGGATGTGTCCTTTAGCCTGATCTATGATACTGTATTGCTGAAGAGCAATCAAAAACATGTTTTTCTATTTACCGAATGTCTTATTATTGGAGAAAAAATGAAAAATCGACAATTACTAACATTTCTGAACGATGCCAAACTGAACGAACTAATCGCCCTGCCTGGCATCGGTCCCTCTCTGGCAGACCAGCTGATAAACAACCGGCCATTTGAATCTCTCGAATCGGTGACAATAGTAAAAGGTATCAGCGCAAATATACTAGATAAAATTTCTGCTGCTTCGTTACCAGCGAGCATTCAGCATCCTAAAGATGAAACTGTTGATGGAGGATCCCTCGTAACCCGCTTATCAGATATTAGTAAAAAAACCCTTGGAGGGCTTTCGGAATTCAGTGATGCTGTTGGCAAACGGGGCCAGGCCGTTCGCCAGGCTGTGGAAGCGCTGCCTGAAAAATTCGAACGGGTTCCCATTTCACAAGGTTCACTTTGGGGGAGCCTGCTCAGGAACGGCATTACTGCTCTAATTGCAGTCCTTGTGACACTTGTTGTTCTTGGAAGTATTAATGGCAGTCTAAAGTATTCCACTGGAACGCAATATCTCACAATGCAGCGTGAGATCACTCAAATAGCCACACAGCTGGATTCTCTTGAGGAGAACATGAATGGTCTACGTACAAGGTTAAACACCTTGGAGAGTCTGGGAGAACGCACTGCGGCGTTAGAAATTTCCCAGGAGCAACTCACTGTAGACGTAAAAGACACCAATGAACAAGTAGCTGACATGCAAGCAGAAGTAAGCAATATAAACGAAAAGATCAGTCATTATGAAGAACGTGCCCAACGTTTTGAAACCTTCCTGTTAGATCTAAATACCTTATTAGACAACCTGTTTAACCCCCAAGGAGAATATTAATGAACAACGAATTGAATAAAACATATTCTTTCTGGCATCGGCTTGGGATGGCCTTTCGGAAGATTCTTCGTTTTCTGCTTATTCTGGTTGTCATAGTCGGGATAGTGGCAGCTTTATATTTTACGGCTCCCTACCTATATGAAAAATATATTCTACCAATAGAGAACAACACCACCCGTCTATCTGAAATCGAAGGTAATCAGGAAGCGGGAATGGATATACTTGAGGGTCAGATCTCTGACTTGCAGATCCGTCAAATCGACCTTGAAAACCGTTTTACTGAAAACTCTTTTAGTATTATTGAATTACAAGGACAGGTGCAGGTCCTAAAACTTGATCTTCAAGTGCATAACCAGACTCTCAAACAACTGGACGCTATTCAAGCCATACTGGATGAACTAGTAGTCACGTCCTCCGAACATGAAGCTCTCCTGATGGAAAAAGATTCAACTCTAGTTGACTTGCAACAGCAGATCTTATTTAGCCGCTCAATAGAATTACTCACACGCTCCCGACTTTATCTCTCCCAGAACAACTATGGCTTGGTTGAACAGGATGTATTGGCAGCAAGAGATATCCTCTCAGACATCGTAGCCGGGATGCCGCCTGACGAGACTTCAAATCTACAAAACATCATAGCTCGACTAGATCTTGCTCTCAATATCCTGCCATCATTACCCCTCATTGCGGCTGATGAAATAGACATTGCCTGGATGTTGCTGGTGAACATATTGCCTGACCAACTTCAAGAAATGTCTTCATCTATCTCTCCTTCAGAAACACTGGCGCCATCAGTAATCACTACACCAACTGAGGCGCCCTGATCTAGGTGATGGGTTTAATTTTGTTGAACCCCGGAGAACATAATTGACATATCTGAATGGACGGTTAGTCACTTCAAGGAACTAAACCATCACGGTTATTGGTGGCAATACGGCCCTGCAGTTGTACGAGTCCCATTGGGAGAGGGCAATCGAAATTAAGTCAAATACAGTTCGCGAACATCTTGCATATAAAGAGCTTTTGCCCAAGGAGAGAATCAGCGGCGAGAAGTTCGTCGCAAATTGGCAGTAAAAATGACCTCACTACAACTGCGTACATTTGTAAAATTCACAGATAACTGGATAGAATTAGGTTTTGTGTACTCAGTTGATACAGACTTAAGACGTGAGTGAAATTAGCCAGCAGTTGTTGTCTGAATTTGAAGCGGAAGGTATCGGTATAGCATCTCAAACAATTAAAATCGTACAAATTCCACCAAATCCTTTATCCGAGAAACGTGCAGGTTAACCCAAATTTGTTGCTGACATGACCCGATGGTTTGGATCACTCTCTATGGTTGTTCAAGTTGACGTAATAGGATGGAGGGAACTAAGAATGTTTCTAACACTGGAGGATGATACACAAAATCGGTGTGAGTCCTGATCAAGATCTAATCCCTCCTCCCTATTTCAATCAAAAATCTTACCTCCTTCAAAGTATAAATAATTACTTATTCTGTAATATATCTCTCGCCTTCCCATTGAACGACTCAATTAACTATCATGTCTCTATTTGTTTTTCATGTGGTTTGTCTAGCAAGGACTGAAACGGTTCCTCTGGATCCGTCATAAAATATTTATGATAGACCCAGAAGGGATAACTACTAGACCAATAAACTGACAATTCCCAGGAAAAATAGAAAACCAAACGTGTCGGTAAACCCGGTAACGAAGGCAGCGGAGGCTAAGGCCGGATCAACATTGAGCTTTTTTAACCCTAAGGGAATTAACACACCGGTTGCGGCAGCCATCAGGAAATTTAGGATCATCGCCAGCCAGATACCGATCGCAATTCTCCAGTCACCCTTCCAGATATAAGCCATAACAGCAGTGCCCAACCCGATAAGCGCGCCATTTACCAACGATACACGCAGCTCCTTGAGCAGGTAGCGCATTCCATCGGTGGGCGCTACTTCTCCCAGTGCAATACCACGCACAATGATCGTTGCGGTCTGACTGCCGGCATTCCCCCCTTCGCCTGAGACCAACGGCAGAAAAATAGCCAGCGCAACCATACCAGCGATGATTTCCTCAAAAACATCCACTACCGAGATAGCAATGAAGAGGGTTAATATATTGATCGCCAGCCAGGGCAGTCGTTTAAGGATCGATTCTCTCACCGAGCCAAAGACCTTTTCTTCACCTGTGATACCTACCATGCGGTACATATCCTCGGTAGCTTCGTCTTCAGTAACTTCGATCAGGTCATCGGCTGTGATCACGCCCAGGAAACGTCCGATCTCATCCACAACGGGAAGGACCATGTAGCCGTGCCGTGAGAGCGTGCGCGCACATTCTTCCTGATCGGTGGTAACCAGTACGGAGACCACGTCTGTCTTCATCCGCTCGGCGATGGGTGAATCAACCGGAGTGGCGACCAAGTCCCGCAGCCCGATCACACCCAGTAAACGCTCCATTTCATCCAGGACAAATAGATAATACGTGCTCTCTGCTTCCGGCCCCAGGCGACGTAATTCAGCCAGGGCTTTTTCAGGGGTCCAGGACTGATGAAGTGTGATAACTGCCTGGGTCATCAGGCCACCTGCGGTATCGTCGGGATACCGAAGCAGGGAGATCACATCATCCGGATCATCCATTTCACGCAGAGTTTCAGTGACCTTTTCTCGCGGTAAATCACCCAGAACGTCGGCGGCCTCGTCGGTCTCCATCTCATCCAGGATGTCTGCCAACTGGTCGGAAGGGATCAACTCCGCCAACTCGGCTGCGTCTTCGTCTTCCATCTCCTCGAGCACATCTGCGGAATCTGTCGTGTTCAGGTGGGAGAACAGAGCAACCTGATCCGATGTACCCAGTTCCTGCACCAGGTCAGCTGTGTCGGCGGGGCGCAGGGCGTCGATCAGTTTGAGAGCTCCCGTGAAATCATCTTTTTCCAGTGATATTTGTAACTCAGCTAGTACTTCGTTCAGTGTTTTCTCTTTCATGATGAGGCCTCCTAACAGAGCGTCTTGTGAATCCACGACCCCGCGAAGCTGTAAATCACGAGCTTGGCCACCAAACCCGATTTGCCATCTACCCGCAGGTTCAGACTCTGCATATTTAGATAATCACTGGTTAATGAAATCCTATTATTTGTAAAACGCTCACGTGAGTGCAGGTTGAAAAATTTAGTAGAGGTAACAATATAAGTTTGGGTGCAGAGAGTTGATATCTTAATGAGCAATGCGGAATGATCGAGTTGTATTCATGCATTAACATTTCATTGAAAATTATAGTTTAGATTATTGTATAGAGGATTTTCCCATCAAAACTAAAACAGCGAAATTCCGGGATGATTGGAGCGAGTGATTTCTTAGCATTCCTAGAAAGCCGGCCGCCATTCAGTTTGGTTAGATGGATCCACTGGATATGGTTTAGTGGAATTTGACATGATTACATCAGACACAGCAATTTTAATCATCAATTTCCAGATAATAGCCAATACCTTTTTCGGTCAGTATATATTTGGGATTTCTTTTATCAAGCTCAACCTTTGACCGTAAGCGTTGGACCAATCCCCGGACTAAATCCCGATTTCCGTCTCCGCTATATCCCCAGACATGTTCTACTATATTATCTGTTGGAATAATTTGACCCGCATGGGTTAAAAGTACATATAGCAACCGAAATTCAAGTTGGGTTAATTTTTTGATATTTCCTTCATCTACCTTCACGGTTCGATGGCTTGGATCTAAGACCAAAGACCCTCGC
Organism: Anaerolineales bacterium; assembly: GCA_049644685.1. Classification (GTDB taxonomy): domain Bacteria; phylum Chloroflexota; class Anaerolineae; order Anaerolineales; family UBA11858; genus B10-G9. Next base: position 830 of record JBARSJ010000050.1, on the reverse strand, counting down.
GTTAAAACAGGAATGCTGTGAAATGGGACCCCCGCGGTCCGCCTGAGTATTGCTTTAATTCTGCTAATTAACAAGCGAAATCCAAATGGTCTTGTTATGATTAGATCTACGCCAGCCTCAATAAGTGCAATCTCGGCATCCTCAGTTAAAGGATCAGTGATTACCACCATCGGGACCACAGTATGGCCACGCAGCTGTTTTATTGTCGTTATATTGTTTTGATGATCGTTATCAAGAACAAGGCAAATCAGATCAAGGGGCTGTTCAGGCCAATTCTCAACAGACGGCTTAAGGTATTTCGTTACATGAACTTCAAAGCCCGCTTGTTTTAACAACAAGGATAAAAGGGATGATTCTTCCGGATGAAATGCAAATAACAAGGCTTGCATTATTTCGTCCTCCTGAGAATATTTAAGAATAGTATAGCATGTGAGAATATATTAATATTTTTCAGTCCTTATTATTGATATCTGATTTTTGATTTGGAATCGGCAATGGTTCTTTTCCTAATCCGTTCTGTCAAGTCGTAAGAGTACTTCCAAATGAATAAACCATAAGCACTCTTGGATATTTTAAATAGCGCAGGTTGCTCATACTTCTTAATTACAGGATTCTCCTTCAATCGAGGATTGCTTATCTATTACTGATTGTTCCTGGAATTCTGTTTAACCGATAAGCTTACTTTTTACGTAGATGACAATAGTCCGTATAAATAATTGAGATTTTGATCTGTGCTATTAAAGACAGGAATTTCTGTGAAAATGGACAATTCTCTAATGTGAAGTGGGGATCTAGAGCAAACACCAGAAATCGCATCAGGGATTAAATTA
>JBARSJ010000049.1:0-1826 GCA_049644685.1 Anaerolineales bacterium | reverse complement strand
TCCGAGACATCCCTTTCCGGCGGATATATCCTTTCTTTGGCTAACTTCCCTCGCCGGTAATCAAGGAGTTCACCCGAAAGGGCGTTAGCCCCGCTTGCGGTCATAACCGACTCGGGGATATCGATAGGGCCCTGGAAGGCTCCGCTTACAAAAATTCCCGGGCGAGTGGTCTCCATAGGATTAACAGGATTGGTTTTACAGAATCCGTGAGAATTGAGCTTGATACCGAACTGATTTGCCAGACCCTTCGCATCAGCAGGAGGGTTCAATCCAACACCTAATACCACCAGATCGAATTCTTCCTCCTTTACCCCTTCCTCGGTTGTAGCGTATCTTATGGTTACATTCTTTGTTTCCGGAACCTCTTTTCCTATCGATACGTAGCTTCTTATAAATCGAACCCCGGGAAAGTTCTCTGCTCTTTGGTAGAACCGTTCGAAATCCTTGCCACCGGACCGAATATCGTTATGGAATATGGTAGCCTGCGTCTCGGCATCATGGTCTTTTGCTAAAATCACCTGCTTCTGGATATACGAGCAGCATACCGAAGAACAATAGCTGTTACCACCCTCGATAACCTGTCTGGAACCGACGCAGTGAATCCAGGCTATTTTATGTGGATGCTTTTTATCTGAAGGGCGCAATATCTCACCTTCGTATGGCCCGGTGGCACATAGGAGCCGTTCAAAGTCAAGACCGGTTACCACGTTCTCCATCTTTCCGTAACCATAGTCGCCCCTCAACTTAGGGTCAAAAGTTTCGTAGCCCGGAGACAGAACGATCGCCCCTATTTTTACTTCTTTCTTCTCCGCCTCTTGATGAAGATCTATGGCGTCATTCTTACAGACTCCTTGGCAAATAGTACATTTCTTGTCTTTAAGGTAAAGGCAGTTTTCATCTATATACGTAACAAGGGGAATTGCTTGAGAGAAGTATATATGGATGGCTTTATTCGACGATAAGTTTTGATTAAATGGGTCAGGGACCTGGACCGGGCAATACTCTACACAGACAGTACAACCGGTGCATTTGTCCTCTATAATGTATCTGGGCTTTTTAATCAGGGTTACCTTGAAGTCTCCTGCTTCCCCTTCTACACTGTCAACTTCAGTATAAGTCAGTATCTCTATGTTGGGATGTCTGTCACATTCAATAAACTTGGGAGATTCAATGCACATGGAGCAATCATTCGTGGGAAAGGTCTTATCGAGCTGGGCCATCTTGCCGCCAATGGTGGGTGATTTCTCAACCAGATAAACCTTATAACCTGAAGTGGCAAGATCAAGAGCGGCCTGAATACCGCTGATCCCTCCACCGACAACCATTACATCTCCAAAATTACTGTCTGCGGGACTTTTAAAAAACTGTCCTTCAACTGCTTCTTTTTCCAATTCTCTATGTCCTCATCAGGTTTCTTCGATTCCCTAAATCACTTCCTGGATAATTTCCGTGATGTCCTTAATCTCTATGACTTCACTATCCTTCCGGTTCAACCTGCTATCCTCAAAATTGGTGATGCAGTATGGGCAGGAAGTAACCAGCACCTCAGCCCCGACCCCGACAGCTTGTTCTAATCTGAGGTCGGAGAATCTTTCCCCCTTTGGAGTTTCCATCCAAATCCTGCCTCCTCCCCCTCCGCAACAGAGGCTATCTTCCAGCGAATCAGGCATCTCAATCAATTCTAAACCAGGTACCTTCTTTAAGGTCTCCCGGGGTTCGTCATATATGCCATTATGTCGACCCAGGTAACATGGGTCATGATAAGACACTTTCTTCCCATACTACTTGGTGAGCTCGAGCCTTCCTTCATTAATAAGCTCGAATAA
>JBARSJ010000048.1:0-9244 GCA_049644685.1 Anaerolineales bacterium | reverse complement strand
CTTCTTTGAATCTTATACAATAAAATTTGGCTGGATGGTTTATGCGCTCTGTTTCCCTGCTGCTGTGATCAGCGTTATCTTGCTGCTGGGCGGGAAATCCTGGTCATTCTGGCTGGGTGGATTTCTTTTTCTGATCTACGCGGCCTACGGTTATTGGATTGATTATATTAAGGGAATCGAGTGGCGCAATCCCCTACGCAAGGACATCATGTTCCCCTATGTAACCCTCTATCTGGGTACAATCATGTTTTACTGGTGGCCCTTAGCCCTGCTCTACCGTCCGCTGTGGTTTGTTTTTGGGGCATTGTTTGTGATCGGGACAATATTCAATATCACTTCCCATTAACATCGGCACCTGGTCTATAATAAAAGAGAACAGAATCCTATCCCCATCTAAGCATCAGAGAAAGGGATAAATTGGTATAGGTATAGATCGATAATCGGCATCCATGCAGCCTTCACTAATCTCGCCGAGTTGGATTATAGGGAGAGGAGGAAATTCGCATGATCAGCAAGAAACGATTCAGTCACCCAGCTTCTTTCATCACACTCATCATAAGTATCCTGTTAATAATCAGCGCCTGCAGCAGTCCGGCGCCTCAAGCTACAGAAACACCTACTGCCGTCGGTGAAATAGAGGTACCGGAACTCTCTTGTCCTGATGAAAAAACGCTCTACTCTTTATGGTTCAGCCATCTCGCTGTACTTGATATTGATGCCGGTGATGGTGAGACTTTTTATCTCCAATTTGATAACATACCACCATCATTCTTTGATCTCTGGATAGACGCTGATGGCAATGTTACCAACGAAGGGATTTTCAGTGAAACAACGATCGGCTACCACGGGGCAGCCAATCATCCTGGCGATGATGACTGCCCGGTGCAGACTTTTGAAGGTGTCTGGCGAATGAAAGCTGAAATCAGCGGGGTTTGTGTTAACGATGTCGTCACGCTTCATATCAAGGAAGAATTTCTCGATTCGGATCTACACAGCTCCTGCGGGGATGCGATTGGTCCGGGTGAAGGTCTTTATTCAGGCCCTGAGCTGGACCTAACCTTTGATCTGACCTCGGATTTTCCTGCAGATGGCATCACGATTCCGGAAGGCGGACCGTTCCATGCCAGTTACGATTACGCTCTATATCCTGCAGGATATGAACTGCCAGTTGTACCCCTTCCGGATCAATAAAACGCAGGTTTCAGATCACAGATCCACAAAAAATCAGTTTCACTTGAGATCGGATTTCCAACGAATTCAACCATCAAACCTGCTATCTTGAGGAGGATGTAAATCGTGTTATCTGAAATCCATTTTTTGCTGACTTACCAATGCAACTTCGAATGTGATCACTGTTTCCTTTACTGCAGCCCTCAATCCCAGGGAACTTTTACTATCCAGCAGGTGGATGATGTCTTGGAGGAAGCCCAGAAGATCGGTACGATTAAAACGATATATTTCGAGGGAGGAGAACCAACCCTCTATTTTCCTTTACTGGTAGAGAGCATTCGCCGCGCTTACCAGAAAGGCTTTGAGGTCGGGATTGTCTCCAATGCCTATGGTGCACTTGCCGACGAAGATGCCTTATTATGGCTGGAACCCCTCGTGGAAGCCGGATTGTCTGTGCTGTCTGTCAGTAACGATACCTTTCATTACGGAGAGGAAGTAGAAAATCCAGCCGCCATCGCCCGGGAGGCGGCCAAAAAACTAGGCTTGGATTCTTTCCCAATCTGCATTGATCCCCCGGAAGTCATTGAGGCACCATTAGCAGCCGGGAATAAGGGTCAGTCTGTCATCGGTGGAGGAGCTAAATTCAGGGGACGTGCTGCTGATAAATTGATTGAAGGTCTCCCCCTCCGCTCCTGGAACGAACTGAAAGAATGCCCCGATGAGGATCTTGTATCGCCTTCCCGGGTCCACGTTGACTCTTTTGGGAATATTCATATCTGCCAAGGCATCAGCATCGGTAATTTCTGGGAAAAGCCCCTCTCGGAAATTATGGCATCCTATCACCCGGATACTCATCCCATTTGCGGACCTTTGCATAAAGGAGGTCCTGCTGAATTGGCATTGGCGCTAAACCTGGAACCTGACGAAGGATATGTTGATGAATGCCATTTATGTTTTTTGTCCCGCAGGGAAGTCATCGACAAATATCCCCAGCACCTCACACCCAGACAGGTCTATGGAATAAAGTAAACGGAAAGTGTCCTGCCGCTGCCTGGGCAGGTAGTTTGTTGGAGTAAAAGTAAAACCCTCTGAATTCACTTCCGAGAGTTAATCTCCAGCCAGGTTCCATACTATCCTCATCCCTTTAAAAAGCTATAATACTCCCTAAGAGAAGGTAAGGAGGAACTATGAATCAGGTTTTTTGGGGTTTATCAGGTCAACAATGGATTGAAATCGGGATTTCTATTCTCATACTGCTGGCAGTGCTCCTGCTGGGAAGATGGGTCATTACTCTCATTCTGGAGAAGCTTTTATTCCGGATCACCAAACGAACTAAAAGCAACCTGGACAACCAGATCCTGAATGCCGCCCGCCTGCCGCTGTATTTCCTGGCGGTGGTATTAGCCCTGGACACTGCGCTGCGCAGACTGAGTTTTCTACCAGGGGATTGGAATAATTGGCTCAAAGATGGCTTTTTTATTTTATACTTCCTGGTTGGATTCATCTTCGCCTGGCGTTTAGTGACCCATTTCTTCCGCTGGTATGAGGAAGAAATGGCTCAAAGAACAGAAGCCAATCTGGATAAGCAGCTTTTTCCATTTTTTGAACGAATCGTTCTGATTCTGCTCAGTGCGGTCGGGATCATCACTATCCTTTCTTATTACGAAATCGATATCACTGCCATGGTAACCACGCTGGGCATCGGCTCCCTGGCAGTGGCATTGGCAGCTAAGAGCACGCTTGAGGACACCATCAGTGGTTTCATGATCATGATCGACCGTCCTTACCGGATTGGCGACCGGATTGAGCTGATGGACCTGGATACCTGGGGCGATGTGGTGGATATCGGATTAAGAAGCACCCGCATCCGCACCCGGGACAACAGGATGGTGATTGTACCTAACTCCGTGATCGGGAAAAGCCTGGTGGTCAACTATGCCTACCCCAACGATCAATACCGGCTGCAGATTCATATCGGGGTAGCTTACGGAACCGAAATTGAAAAAGCCCGCCAGGTAATGATTGATGCCGTTCAAGAAGTAGAAGGTGTTCTGTCAGACCGACCGGTAGAGGCTCTTTTCCTCGAATTCGGAGAATCGACGATGATTTTTCGGGTACGTTGGTGGCTGGAATCCTATGTGGATACCCGGCGGATGTTCGATCGGGTCAATACTGCTTTATATAACGCCCTTAAAAAGGAAAACATTCAGCTTCCCTTCCCCCAGCTTGATGTTAATCTGAAATCTGAAAAAAATCGCCAATAATAGAAGTTCCCATTAAAAGAAGGACCCGTTGCTTTAAAAGCACCGGGGCCTTTTTAATTTTTAAACCTTAAACGGCCTTGCTGGCTCCGGTTTGATAATTTTTCCGGATCGTTTCTTCCCGTTTGCGATTATCAGCAGTGGTTCTTTTGTCCTCACATGCCTGAAGTATCTCGTCTCCCGGGCCAGGGAAACTGAATCCATCCAATCCCAATCCAAAAAATCTGTCGCCGAATTGTATTTAATATAAAAATAGGGAATTCCGGCTGAAGAGATATTATGGAAAAAATGACTGCCCTGGGAATGGTCCACCTGAAAATCTGCCAGGTCTACTTCCATGATAACCCGGGCTCCGTTGATGTCAGACCAATCCACTGGAATCCCTAAATGACGCTCACAGGTTCCCCACCGTCCGGGACCAATTAAGATATAAGGAAGATCATCCTGAACCAGGGTGCGGTTCAAATCCATAATCTCAGTTACCATCTCGACGGTCTGGGTAAGATCAAATGACTCAGGTTTAACGTAGATGATATCCCGGATATCCGGAATAACACGATTCCCTGAGACAACAGAAGATGAAACAAAAAGATCCTTGTCGGTTACATCCAGATCATCAATCATCAATGTTTCTTCATGTTCCAGAAATGGCCGCAGCTGCAGTAATCTGAAAATCGGTTTTTCATCAGGATTGCCGGAAAAATTACCAGCAAATTCTATCTCCACCGGGCATCCCATCGCTTCCTCCCCCAGCTGCAGCACCCGGTTGATAATATCTGCCATGGGGAAGGTATCGTACTTGAGTTGACGGTTAAAAGTGATTACTGGCGCACCATTGTCTGAATTCAAAAATCCACTCGACAGTCGACCTCCGTGGGGATCAAAGGTATCTGCTATCTGCTCCAGAGTATTATCCTTAATCGCGTCCCGCAGATTGCAATTCTCCAAAAATGTGTTCTCCCCCTGGTTCAGATCAATGCAGTCATCTTTATTCAACCGGACAGCGTAGAAGCTGCGCTGACTGCCGTTAATTTCCTCCTCTACGCTGGAAAAGATATTCACATCGGGACGCTTGGGGCTGAAACGCCGGGCTAATCCGCCATCAACAACTGTTTTTCCTAACCCCATCACCACAAAAGCAATCCGGTCCTCCGGTTGGAGGTGATTTCCCAGCGGATAGTAATTATATGATGATGCAACTCCCGAAAAATTGGGATAATATCTCTCCCCGTATGAACGCCCGACAACCTCCTGAATCACTACCGCCATGCGTGACTCCGATAGGGAGATACTCAGGGTTTCCGCATAGGAACGGGCTAGTTTAAGATAAGTAGACGCATAAACGAGTTTAATGGCTGAAACTAGCTGCTCTAATCTTGCTTCCAGGTCCGGGTGACAGTTTGGCAGCATATAAGTAGAAAATACACCTGCAAATGGTTGGAATAGTGAATCCTCAAATATACTGGACGAACGGACCGCAAGCGGCTGGGTTTGGTCTCGGTAGATAAATCTCAGGTCATCCCACAGCTCTCCTGAAATATTCGCCCCCAGGAACCGTTCCATTATCTCCCGGTCAGACCGGTCAGTTGATACAAATTCATAAAGCTGATTTTCCAGCATGAACTGATCAAATTCATCTGTGCCAATGACAACAGTCCTCGGAATCTGGATATCTACCTCAGGAAATTCTTTCCTGAAACCCGTATTATAGGAACTGCGCAAGTAGAGCAGGAAGGCTAAGCCCCTGCCTTTTCCACCCAATGAACCCGGGCGGAGGCGGATAAAACGGGAATGCGAATGATAATTCTGCCGGTCAAAGTCAATGATAATCCCCATTCGTTCCTGGAGGATATCCTCAACGGAAGCAATGATCAGCTGCCGTAAGTCTTCTTTGTTTTCAAACTCAGAGACCTTGCGGGGTTTAACCTGCCGGGCCATTGCAAATTCACCCCGGGCTGCCAGCCAACCGGAGAAATGGTCATTTTGGGCATGATAAACAAAAGATTCCAGGGGTACTTTCTTAAGCTCATCCCTAAGCTCAAAAAGGTTATCTGCAGAACCAACGACGCTGTCATCCGGAAGCCGGAAAGTAAACGAGCCAAAGCTCATATAGTCGAGTAAAAAGGTGCGCAGTTCATTAATCAGCGAGCGGTCATTTTTATTGACAAAAAAGCCGTTCAGTCCCTCTGATTCATTCCGATTTTTTTCATTACTGGACTGGAACATGATCGGCAGTGTGGGCGCTTGCTCCCTGATTTTGCGAACGAGGTCAAATCCTGCATCCTCTTTAATCACTTCATTTTTGGGAAAGCGGATATCCGTAATCATCCCCAACAGGTGATCCTGGTATTTTTGATAATCTTCCAGAGCTTCTTCATAACTGCTGGCAAGCAGAATCTTCGGTCGAGAGCGCATTTGAAGCAGCGAAAGATAGTCGTTCGCCCCTTCAGAAATCAAGCGCTGGGTTTGAAGCATAATTTCTGAGTATAAAACGGGAAGATAGAGCGAGTAAAAACGGATCGAGTCCTCAACCACGATAATGACCCTCGTATCCCCGGTCTTTATATCGAAGTCAATGTTCAGGCGATCTTCCAACAGCTTAATGATGGCCACAAACACCGTGGAGTTGCCGTTCCAGACAAAGGTATTATCAATTTTGCTTTCCGCCAGTGCCTGGGCTGGTAAATACTGCAGTTCAGAGGAGTTATTCAGCAGCAGAACTACCGGGATATCCTGAATTTCCTTCACCTGGTCAGCAAACAGCAAGGGGTTAATTTCACCGAGCCGTCTCATGGCAATTACCAGGTCAAATTTTCTTTCCTTCAGCAGCTCCAACGCCAGTTTTGCCGATGTGGCCCGGAAAATGTGGGGTAAAGTGCGCAGGTTTAGATTGTGGAATTCTTCAAAAATTTGATCAGAAAGACGGGCATCCTCTTCAATGATAAAAGAGTCATAAGTGCTGGATACTAGCAGGATCTCGTTGATCCGGTTCTGCATCAAATACCGGTAAGTCTGGTATTTTGGACGATATTCCAGTTGGTACCCATCGCCGTTGCTTTTATTTTTTCCCATTTTGTTCACAGTGTACGATAAACTTTTCAGCAGCTGTCTGGAATTATATCTTAACAAACATATTGGAAACGGCATCCTCCAAGGATCCCGTTTCCTTGTTGCTGGATTACACATCCTTTTATTTCTTCATATTATCTCCATATCAAACGTACTGGAAACGGCACCCTCAAGGGATCTCGTTTCCTTGTTGCTGAATTATGCGTCCTTTTCTTTCTTCATATTTTCTCCATATCCTCTTAACAATATCTTAACAACTGCCTGCTACACTGAACCTGAATCCAAAAGAAAATCGGGGTTACCCTAACTTCGGCGCTCGCTGAATACTGTTTTTAAAAAAGGTATAATGCGGATAAATTGTATTCCACTAATTAATAAGCCCACCGTGGTTTTTAAAAGGCTCACCTATAGAGAACCTGGTATAAAGTCAGTAAGTTCAATTCCCGGAACAATTTAGGGGTGTAAATTAATTAATCGATAATGAGGTTTGAATGGCAAAAAAGATCCTGGTCGTAGATGACAATCCTGATATTTGCACCATGCTGAAAGAATATCTTACAGGGGAGGGATTTGATGTTTCCACCGCTCCCAATGGCCAAAAGGCATTGTATATTGCCCGGGAAGAAAAACCAGACTGCATCGTGCTCGACATGATGATGCCAGAGATGGGTGGCCAGGAATTTATTCGGATCTACACTGCTGAATCGGATACACCCATTCTTGTTTTGACAGCCAAAGTAGGGGAAACAGACAAAGTTTTAGGGCTTGAGCTGGGAGCTGATGACTACGTCACTAAACCTTTCAGTATGAGAGAATTAACCGCCCGCATCAATGCCTTGCTGCGGCGGGCATCGAAAGGCAGTCCGGAAGCGGAAATTCTCCGCGTTTTAGATGTCTCCCTGGATAAAAAAGGGCATTTCGTCGAAGTGAATGACCAGCCGGTAGAACTCACCCCTTCCGAATTTCAACTCCTGGCAACCATGATGGCTGCTCCCGGAAGAACCTATTCCCGGTCCGAGCTTCTCGATAGCCTTGGCGAATCTTCCTTCCTGGAAGGTTTTGAACGCACTGTAGACGTTCATATTCACAATCTGCGCGAAAAAATCGAACCCCAACCCTCCGAGCCAAAATATATTGAGACAGTTTACGGCTCGGGGTACCGCTTCGCCCGGGAGAGGAAAAAATAAATCATGCGGTCAATCAGTGTAAAAATCACCCTGGTGTTAGTTGTTGTCAGCCTCGCGGGCTCACTTTTCACAGCATTTTATATCCAAAACCACACCAAAAATGCCTTCGATAATTTTATCAAAAATCAGGACCAGCAGGTATTGGCAGAAACATTAACCGACTACTATCAGGAAAATCAAAGCTGGGACGGTGTCGATGAAGTATTCAAGGGAGTAGAACTCTACAGCAGCTCAAACTACGGCGCTGGTGAATCCGGAGGTAACAATCCGAACCGCCCCTTTGACCGCTCCTCACCCTCAATACCCTTCGTTTTAGCCCTGGATTCAGGTCTGATTATCGCCGGGGGAACGAGCCATGCAGGGTATCAAACGGGTGATACTTTGCCAGAAAAAGAACTGATGAATGGACAAAAGTTGGAAAATGAGGGAAAAATCATCGGCTGGCTGATAACTGGCCCAACTCCCCAATTGAGAAATAATATTCAGCAGAGCTTCCTTAACACCGTTCAGCAGGGATTGATTACCAGTTCCCTGGTCACACTGCTGATTGCTTTGATATTGGGAGGAATATTAATCCTGTCCTTTACCCGTCCCATCCGAAAATTAGCTGAAGCCACCTCAGAGGTAGCCGGAGGAAAACTGGGTTATCAGGTGGATATCACTTCAAAAGACGAATTGGGAAAACTGGCCACCTCATTCAACAGCATGAGCGCGGATTTGGATAAGGCGGACAAGACTCGGAAACAGATGACCGCGGATATCGCCCATGACTTGAGGACACCACTCAGCGTGCTGCATGGATACACGGAAGCTATGAGTGAAGGAAAACTATCCGGCAATCCAGATATGTACCGCGTAATGCACCAACAAGCCCAGCATCTGAATTACCTGATTGACGATCTGCGAACTCTATCTCTATTAGATTCCGGTGAATTAAATTTCCAAATTCAAAATATTAATCCCTCATTTATCCTTCAGCAGACTACTGACGCCTTTCATCCCATTGCTCGGGAGAAAGAAATAGAATTAACGCTTAACATTAAACAGGATATGCCCCGGGTGAATCTCGATCCAGACCGGTTAACCCAGGTGCTGGGAAACCTGGTGAACAATGCCGTCCACATCCTTTCAGCCGGCGGAAAGATTAATATTACTGCTGGATTGGATAAAGATTCACTGGTCATTCAGGTAACGGATGATGGCCCTGGTATTCAAGCTGAGGACTTACCTCAAATCTTTGACCGCTTTTACCGGGCGGATAAATCCAGACAGCCGGATGAGGGTTCTTCCGGTCTGGGATTAGCCATCACTAAGAATCTGGTTGAGGCCCAGGGAGGAACCATCACAGCTAAAAGCGAACCAGGAAAAGAGACTACTTTCACGATAACTTTTCCAGTTGAATAATTAAAGAAGCTAAACCGAGAAGATCCCGGAGTTTTAATAACTCCGGGATCTTTTGTTAATAACGTACGTCTGTTCTTCTGAACAACCTAGCTGCCCGCCTTTTCTTCCAGCAGGGAAATCAACACGTCCACCAGGGGTATGGTCAACCGTGAC
>JBARSJ010000047.1:0-2196 GCA_049644685.1 Anaerolineales bacterium | reverse complement strand
TGCGTATATTCCCATTTACATAAGAATTAGAGAATAAGTATTGATACAGAAATTCCGGTTGAATCGTTCCCTGGTGCAACCCCGGTGCAACCAAAGCAAGAATCGATCAGAAATTAGGGAATAGATGCCAATATAGCCAAAAATCGCTTAGATTTGTCCTCTGGGAGAGGGAAAACAGGGATGTTTTTTAGGGGGCGGCTGACACGAGATCAGACAGCTGGATAACCGAGGCGGGCAAAATGATCGGCGTCTGATTTCAACTCAGTGGGAATTACTATTAGCTGAATACGTGAATAAACAATAAAGCCACACTTCTGAGTTGAAGAGCGGCTCTGATAATGGGAGCTATGAATGGAATCTACAATCCGACTAAATTAGTGTAGTCATATTTTATAACAGTATACCTATCATCAAAAATGACTAACTTCAGGAAATGATACTAATCAATAACCGTTGGATGGTAATGGACATGCACATATCGGACTGAGCTAATATTATCCACGATTCTTTGCTCCACCCATGTGGCAATTTTATCTCCTTCGACAACTTTAAGATTGCCATCAATACAAACTGTGATGTTAATCGTTAGAAAAGGTCCAAAGCGGTGAGCATGGACCTCACCGATGGTATCTATTTTTTCATTAGATGCCAATAAATCTTCAATTTCTTCTGTTAAGGTCTGTCCAGGGACAGTGTCCATTAAGTCTGCAGTAGACTCGCGTAAAATTTCGATACCTGTCCGTAGAATTACCAGGGAAACTACGGCTCCTGCAAAGGGGTCAACCCAATAGAATCCCATCTGCCCAAATATTATGCCGATCATGACTGCTGCAGCTGAATATACATCATTTCGGTGATCGTAAGCGAGGGCCAAGATTGATGCGTTTCTGGTCTGCTTTCCAATCCTTTGTGAGTAAATTGTTAAGGTTATTTTTGCCAGGATTGTAAAAAGGGCAATCCACAATGCTGCAGACGAAGCACCTTTATAAATCCCTACCCCTTTGATCAAATCATAAATGGTGTTGATTGTATTCCAAAAGATTGCAACGGCTGTGGTGATGACAAATGAGCCGATCACCACAGCGCCGATGCTTTCAAGCTGGCTGTGACCATAAGGATGTTCGTCATCCGCGGGTTTGTGAGCCAGACGGACAAAAATAGTAACAACAATAGAATATGCCACGTCTGAAGTTGAGTTAATTCCATCAGCCAGCAGTGCTGGGCTGTGGCCTAAAACACCAATGGTTGTTTTCAGCCCCGCCAGAAGAATATTGGCTAATAAGCTGACCGTTACAACTAGACCATCTTTTTTTCGGTTCACGCTCTGCATCGTTTTTCTTTTTATGTTCTTTCTGTTATCTATTTTGTGTCTTAGAATCTATGAGATTAATAACTATCCCAACCACACGATAATCGCTGCAGTTGTATATAAAAATAGTATACATGAAGAAGAAATTATTATGTCATGTTATTTCTCAGCGATGTGTGTTTATCTAGTCCGTTGCGCCGAAAGCGGAAGAATATAGTAAACATACTGACCAAATAGACAACATATGAAATCAATTCAGAAAGGGATGGATTGCCATTGAATCCAAACAAAGTTTTGAGGACCAATCCCAATTGGGATTTTTCGTTGAGGATGTGGTTGATATCCCAAACATGCTCAATGATCGAGGGAATCCATCCAGCTTCATTAAGTTCATGAATACCATATGCTACCAGTCCGGAAGCGAACAGTATCAATAAGATATTTGTCACCAGGAAGAACTTTTGAAGGTTAAGACGACTCGAATACGAGAAGATAGCCCAACCGAGGATCACTGCGGTTAATAAGCCGATACTCGCCCCAACAAACGTTAGTTTTCCGCCGGACACAAATGATGTTGCAAGTAGGAATACGGCTAATTCCAACCCTTCCCTGAAAACAGTAATAAATGCCAATGAGAATAAAGCTTTCTTGCCTGTATTTACTGCTAGACCTGTTTCGGTCTCAATATTTTTCTTAAGATCTAAACCTTGCTTTTGCATCCAGAGTATCATCCAGGTCAATACTCCTGCGGCAAGCAAAGTGGCTAGACCCTCGAAAATTTCCTCTGCCTTCCCTTCAAATTCCAGGCCTAATAAGTTTAATCCTATCCCTGCCAGTAAACTGGCGGTGATCGCTACTGCCACTCCCTGCCAGACAACTGTTTTGAG
>JBARSJ010000046.1:0-4777 GCA_049644685.1 Anaerolineales bacterium | reverse complement strand
CCTTCGCTGGGGGTTCTCCTGAGTAGCATGAGTGAAACGAATGCGTATCGAAGGGCTCAGGATGACAAACGGGGGTATTCGCCGGGCGAAGGTGGATGAACGAAACCTTAAGCGTCGATGAAGATCGACGTTCGGCGAAGCCAATAGGAAGGAATTCATTCCCACACTTACCATGCCAGAAGATTGCTGCCATTCGAGTACGCCTGTCCTGAGCGGACATCGATACCGAGATTAAACAAGGTAGAGATGGTAGTCGAAGGAGGGGCGGAACTATTAGCCCTGGCATTGCGAAGCATCCTGTAAGGATTTGGCAGGGCGGATAGGGCTCGTTGAAGACTTAGTTGCCATCCATTATCTTGGTTATAGGATCGCCAGATGGATTCCTCGTTTCACTCGGAATGACAAGATTGACTGAATACTATTTACTACTTACTAATTACTATTTACTACTCACTACTTACTACCTTATCAAAGCGGATCTCGCACACCGAGTGACCCCCGGCAATGGTTTTACCCAGACTGAACTCGAATGCAGAAAATTCGTCAGCGATGCCCCGGTCACCCTCCATAGCAATGTCGCAGAGCTGTTCGATCTCCTCGGGGGAAGCGCCCAACTTCTCCCAGGCGCTGACCAGCGGGCAGTAGTGGAAGTCAAGATAATACTTCTCTTCATCAGCTGCCAGGACCTCCATCTCAAAGACCTTCCGGCTGATTCCACCCCCAAAAACGGTCGTAAATTCCTTCATGCTCTGAGGATTCTCCATCTTCTCCCGCCTCTTTTTACCGCCCAAACATCCCGTAGCCCGAATAGCCGGGCGGGCAAAATCGTCCCAATCCAAACCTCTTTCCCGGGCCTCCTTGAGCAGCAAATACATCCAGGTTGCCCGGTGTTCAATAGCCTTTCTGACTTCACTGATAACTTGCTGATCATGCTCTGCCTGGCTGTAGGTCTTTTCCATAAGATACTTCCCTTTACTTACCTGAAGCGTGTCTAACTTGATAAGGTATTATAACTGACCGGGAAACAGGGTTTAAGGTTTAACGTTTAAGGTTTAAAGGTTGATTATTTTTACTTTTAGAGTATCTACAGAAGTCCCTCTTTAGTGGGACTTACTTTCTATAGCCCGCGAATTTGAAGCCCGTCCTGAGCGCAGCGAAAAACCCGTCTTCGGTCCCCCGTCCTGAGTACCCTGAGCGTACCCCGAGCGTGGCCGAGGGGGGAGGCGAAGGGGTATCGAAGCCCCCGTCCTGAGTACCCTGAGCGAACTCCGAGTGTAAGCGAGGAGGAAGGCGAAGGGGTATCGAAGGGCCTGTCCTGAGTAGTCCTGAGCGGACTCCGAGTGTAATCGAGGAGGGAGGTGAAGGCGTATCGAAGGACCAGGCGGATGTGGTAGATCAGCAACCGATCCTCTTTCCGATCTCCTGTTTTGTAGCGCCTAATTTAAGCAAGGATCTAATTTGAAGATCGATAGAAACAGACGGATCTGCAGCTTCTAATTTTGACAACCTTGATTGGCTGGAATTTAAGATCTTGGCAGCTTTGACTTGAGTTATCCCCTGTTGTTCTCTTAGATCTTTTACCATCTCACTTAAGATAATCTTAAGTTCAATATAAGCAAGCTCTTCCTCAGAAAGTTCGAGGAAATCTTCGATGCCGCCAACCTTCCACCCCTTCTGTTCGAGCTCCTTTATTCTTTTTTTGTTCATCATATCATCCTATTTATAATAACTAATTAAACGAATTTTACAGATATCAATGACTTTCTTCGGTGTTTGTTGTGTCTTCTTAGCGAATACTTCAAGTATGACAATCGCATCCTCGGCCTGATGGTAAATAATTCTCCAAGTATTATTTACATCAACTATCCTTAATTCATGGCAACTCTTTCCAACCATTGGCATTGGTCTTGAGTGCGGGAGAGAAAGATTATCACCTTTCTGAATTTTCCTGATTAAGAAACCAGCTTCAAGTCGGGCTTCAGCTGAAAATGGCGGGGATTTAACCTCTCCATGTAACCAAACTAGGGGTTTGTCGTGTTTAGCCATACAGCTTCAGTATATGTCAGATTTGACATATTGTCAACTATTAGATTAACTGCTGTTATTTAAATTTCAAAAGTGGACAGTATAAACCTGAAAACTGGACAGTTTATGCTTGAAAAGTGGACACCTTTTTTTGACAGGAACACAAGGATAATATACGATTTATCCTCCAATACAAACTGGAGGAACCCATGTCACAGCTTCACAAACGTTTCACAGATGAACAAATCAAACTTATATTCCAAAGTTATTGTCAGGGACAGGTTAGCAGAGCTGATCTTCAAGAAATGGTAGGTATTGGCAAGTCGCGCTTCTTCGTGTTGTTGAAAGCATATCGAAGCAATCCAGATCATTTTACAATTGCCTATCAACGAAAAACGCACGCCAGGATCTCATCAGCAGTAGAAACAGAAATTGAGAAAGCATTATTACAGGAGAAAGCCGTTGTTGAAGATCCTGATCTGCCAATCTCGGGATATAACTACTCAGCGATGAAGGATCGATTGAAAGAGAAAGACATTCAGGTGTCTCTGACTACCATCATAAATCGTGCTAAAAAGCTTGACTGCCACAAACCCCGAAGAAAAAGTAAAACTCATGATCGGGAAGTGTTAACGGCATCCATCGGGGCACTAATCCAACATGATGCTTCCACACATAAGTGGTCCCCCTTTGCAAAGGAGAAGTGGACTTTGATCACTTCAATTGATGACTTCAGCCGCAAGCTGCTTTATGCTGATTTCGTTCCCAGAGAGACCACCTGGGCCCATATTCAGGCGACCCAGGCCTTGAGCCAGCGATACGGGCTTCCCTTGCGATACTATGTTGATTCCTTACGTGTGTTTCGCTTTGTTCAGGGTCGAGACAGTTACTGGCGCAAACATGTGCTGGAGACCGATGACGTCGATACCCAGTGGGGCAAGATGATGCGCCTTCTGGGTGTGGATGTAACCTATGCGCTTTCCCCGCAAGCGAAAGGGAAGGTCGAGCGGCCCTACCGCTGGCTGCAAGACCGCATTGTCCGCACCTGTGTCTATGAGAACTTGTCTATGTGGGAAGATGTACGTGGTGTTTTGAAAGATGAAGTCCAGCGCTACAACAATCACCAGGTACATTCAACCACTGGTGAAATTCCTCAGATTCGTTTTGAAAATGCTAGAAAATCAGGAAACAGCCTCTTCCGCAAGCTAACCTTACCCCCACCTTATACCTCGCAAAAAGATTTGTTCTGTCTCAGAGAAAAACGCAGGGTCAACGGTTACCGCCGGATTTCATTATTCAAACATACCATTGAGGTTCCTAATGTCCCTTTGCGGAAATATGTAGATGTCCATCTAGCGCCTAATGAAACGAAGCAGCTTATGGATATCCGCATTTGGTGGAACAGGAAAATGGTGCATTCTGTCTCTCTACCTTTGCAGGGATTCAGTGTCCACTTTTGAAATTTATGGGTGTCCAGTTTTCAAGTGTTCCTAACACTATTAGATTAACTGCAGAAGTCCCTCTTCAGAGGGACTTACTTTTCCTAGCCCGCGGCTTTGCGAAGCATCCTGAGTAGCGCGACAGAGGAGCGCGTATCGAAGGGCGTATCGAAGGGTCTTTCATGTTCTGGATTGAGCTGGATATGCAATTATACCTGAAGGGTGACCGGGGACGGAAGACCGGGAAAAACAATTGAAAATATCAAATTAAAAATTAAAGATTGGATGAAATACCCGGTGGAAGCTTCGCTTCCCTCCACACAATGACAGTTAAATGGAAAGCCCCCAAAGGGGGCGCTGTTTTTAGCCCTGGCATTGCGAAGCATCCTGTAAGGATTTGGCAGGGCGGATAGGGCTCGCAATGACCGTTTAGTCCTAACCAGCTACCCTTCGATACACTCTTCGTCAAACCCGTCCTGAGTAGTTTGAGCAGAGCGAAAACGTATCGAAGGACTCAGGATGCCTGGTTTCTCAACTTTATTAATCTAATTACTACTTACTTCCCGTCCTCCGTCTTCGGTCCTCGGTCGGAAGCAAAGCTTCCTCCCTTCCTAACAATCCTGTACACCATCCCTCCCTTGACAGCCTCTCCCTCCCTATGTTATGGTTATGACCTATTGTCTGCCATAATGCATTCGAGGTGCCATAATTATGAGCGAAGATCGCCGGATACTCAGGACCCGAAAACTGCTGGGCGAGGCATTAATCGCCGAGGCCCGGGAAAAAGGGTACAAAAATATCACTATCCAGGATGTCACCAAGCGGGCCGATGTCGGCTACCGCACTTATTTCCGCCATTACACCGGTCTGGATGAACTGCTGGTCAGTGTCGCCCAGGATAGACTGGACGACTTTTATCAGCTCCTTGACCTGCCCCTGCCGGGAGAATTGATCGCAGACCCGGTGGAATTTTTTCACAAAATCGGGCACACCATCTTCCAGCACATCGAGCAGAACCAGGATATGTTCCGCTTTTTGTTACTGGATGACAGCTTGCGCTTTGTCCTCGACCCGGTGAAGAGCCGGGCCTGTCAAAAAGCAGAGGTCTTATTATCCGGGCTGCCCCAGGAGAATATCTCAGCCGGCGTAGCCGCCAACCACATCATCTCCTCGGTGTTTTCGCTTATGCGCTGGTGGCTGGAAAACGATCTCCGCCATTCCCCCCAAAAAATGGGAGACATTTTTACCAACCTGATCATCAAACCTACCTGGCTGGTGATGACCCAGGAAGAAGCTCAGGATGGATAAAAAAC
>JBARSJ010000045.1:0-5327 GCA_049644685.1 Anaerolineales bacterium | reverse complement strand
TGCAAAATCAACTGCCGCGTTGAATGTTAGAAGGTTTTATTCGAGGAGATTTTTCCTAATATATTACAGCTCTAATAAGACGACAAACCCGGCAGGAGAGAGGATCTGGATGCCTTGATGTTCTTTTAAATCAAGGAGATGCTGATCTCCAGAGATGATATAAGACGATCCCGAAGAAACAGCGCATTCGAGGATTCTATTATCATCCGGATCATCTGCGATCACCTCTAACTTCATTTGTGGTTTAACGAGGATTGCTGTTTCCCGCAGGTGTTTGATAAAAATGCCCCTATTAAAATCAGTCCCCCGGAAGTATTTTTTAATCCGCTCGTATCCTAAAACGTGTTCTAATTCATCTAAAAGAGGGTCTGATTCAGCGACATCAAATTCACCCTCTTCCCAGAGATCGATAATTCTAGCCGGAGCACCCTGCGGAGAGAGCAGGGCGCTGACAATCAGATTGGTGTCCAGGACAACGATCATCTCCCCCTACTTCCTTGATTTCCGAGCATGTGCTACAGCTTCTTCTGCCAGCTTCTTGGCCTGCTGCTGGTCGAGGTTCGATGCTGACTGGATTTCACGAATTGAGTTGAAAAAAATTTCACGCCCCTCAATCCAATTTTGATAAACTTGCAGCGGTACAACTGCCGCAGCTTCTTCACCATGGCGGCTGATAATGAAGGATTCTCCCTGATATTGAACGGCATTAATGACCTTGCTGAATTCTTTCCTGGCCTGAGCCAGACCGATTTTCTTTTCCATCTCGTTCTCCTTATTGAAAACTGTAATATATGTACATTATATACAAATAGTACAGAATGTCAATAATTAAGACTGGGTGAAAAATGATTAAAAATTAGAAGGTTTAATGTTGAAAAGTTGGGATTAACCTTTGGATAATTTTAAGATGACAAAATGAGGGGGTTCTTTCTTTTGTCATTCCGAGGAACGAGGAATCCATCAAGTGTTGAAAAACCAAGCCACCAAGTCTTGCAGCTTATGGTTGCCTTGGATTCTGATCTCATCATGGATCCTTCGCTGGGGGCTCTCCTGAGTAGCATGAGTGAAACGAATGCGTATCGAAGGGTTCAGGATGACAAACGGGGGAGAAGACCCACTTTAGTGGGACTTACTTTGCCTAGCCCGCGAATTTAGAAGCCTGTCCTGAGTAGTCCTAAACGAAGTCGAAGGGCTCTGCATAAACTCCGTCGGGATGGAAATCGAAGGGCAATGACAGATTAATCCAAACCCGGCATCCTGAGTAGCGCGACAAAGGAGCGCGTATCGAAGGGCGCAATGACACCAAAACCCCCCAGGGTGGCAAAATTGGATATTTGTTTCCAAATTTGTAAGGTATCGCTGACCTCTTGTTTCAATTCAGCCTTATGTTAGAATGAAAAAACACCCTGTGCGGAATTATCACTAAAAATCAGCTTATTTTTCAATAAGCGGGAAAATTGAGTCCAGATGGAGATCAATGAAAAAGCACTCTTGTATCGTGCCCAGGCGGGAGACCGGCGGGCAGCTGGAACTTTATTTGAGTGCTATTATCAAGATATTTATACCTATATATTTTATCGGGTAAGTGACAGATTCACTGCCGAGATCCTAACTGCAGTGGTATTTATCCGCATGCTCCACCGCCTCCCAACCTATATTGATCAAGGAAAATCCATCCTGTCCTGGCTGTACACAATTGCCAGGAAACTGGTGGTTGATTATTATCGAACCCAGGACGGAAGTGATCAATTATCATTTAAGGAGCGCCTTCTGGGGAGTACTCAGCATCAGCTGGAGGGACCTGTTCAATCCCAGGATCCACTGGATAGCTTCCAGAGAGCTATGCGCCACCTGAACGAGCAGCAGAAGCACGTTATCATCCTTCGCCTTGTTGAGGGTCGTTCCATCCAGGATATAGCTGAACTGATCAATAAAAGCGAAGGAACGGTACGATCTCTGCAAGGTCGAGCTCTCCGTACTCTGGAAAAGGTGGTTGAAAAGGCAGAGTGTCTATGAACAGATATAAGTTTGACCTCATCTTGGAAGATTGTTTAAGCCGCATGGACCGGGGAGAATCGCTCCAGGACGTGCTGGATTCTTATCCCTTGCTGAATGGTCATCTGGAGCCGCTTGTCCGGGCGGCTTTGCTGGGCAGGAGATTGCCAAGACCTGTGCCGAGTAAAGATGGATTCAGGACTGGGAAAAACATGCTGTTGGCGGAGATGAATAACATGCGCCAGGCGAACTCTTCCAGACAAAAAAGAAGCAGTCCAGCTTCATCCCGTCTGGCAGAGGGCTGGTTGGGGAGTATAGCGAGATTATTCCAGCTAAAGAGTACTGCAAGCCTGGCACCAGTTTATCGTTTTGTGGTGATTGGTTTAGTGTTGGTCTTGGGGGGAGGTTTTCTGACTGTTAACGCCTCTGCATCCAGTCTCCCGGGAGACCCTCTTTATGATCTCAAACTGGGATTGGAACAGACCCAGGCATTTTTCACATTTGACCCGGAAGCCAAGCAGGAGCTGGCGCTGGAGATTGAGCAAGAACGCTTGTCTGAAGTGGAATTACTGCTGGCTGCAGGCCGTCAAGAAGAAGTTGAGTTTGGCGGTGTCATTGAGCAAAAGAGTGAGTCTTTCTTGATTATCAAAGGTATTTCAGTTCAAATTGGCCCGGTCACCGAATTGAAAGGCGATCTGGAAATCGGGTCTGTGGTTGATGTAGCTGCAACTACCCTGGAGGATGGCACTCTTCAGGCTTCGGATATTTCAGCGGCAGTCGGCGATTTGGAGGATGACGAGGACAAGGAAAAGGAAGACAAGGTAAAAGACGACAAAGTTAAGGATAAAGAAGATAAGGAAAAGGATAAAGAAGATAAAGACAAGGATAAATAAGCGAATAACGATCTAGCCTTTTACCTTCTACTTGATAGAAAAGCACTCCGGAAATGGAGTGCTTTTTGTTTACTAGAGGTTAATGTTTTTTGATGGGGGATTTTTTTGACGAGGTGAGACTAGGTTTAAGGTTGAAGGTTTAAGGTTTAAAGGTTGGTGATTTTTACTATTACGTTAACTACAGGAGTCCCACTTTAGTGGGACTTACTTTTCATAGCCCGTGATTTAGAAGCCTGTCCTGAGTAGCTGACGCCCTTCGATTTCACTCAGGACAGGCGCAGCGGCAGCGTATCGAAGGGCCTGTCCTGAGTACCCTGAGCGGACTCCGAGTGTAATCGAGGAGGAAGGCGAAGGGGTATCTAAGGGCTCAGGATGCTTGTTTGGTAGAACCTCTTCACTGTTTACTATATACTAATTACTACCCACTGATAACTGAATACTGCTTACCGATTACTGGCATTAACGCGTAAAATCATACCAAATCCGGTCCCCGGTGGTGCTGCCGATCAAAATTCCCGGCGCGCCTAACTCTCCTAACCACAATTCCCAGCTTCCGCTGGGGCGGTTGAGGTACAGAAAGTGGGTTTCATCCACCCACTTAATATTCAGCATCAGCGTGACACCTGTGTAATCCAGCGAGGGATAACTTATCCGGCCGATTTTGGGGAAATGGCCGTTCTGGGAATAAAAGAAGTGCTCCGAGTCCGTGGACCAGGCTTCAAATTGCAGCGGTCCAGTGTCATAGATCAGGTCCCCGCTGCCATCGGCATTGGTTATGTGCAGCTCTACAATACTGGGGTCTCCAGCGGTAATCAGCACCAGGTAAGCCAGTTTATTGCCATCGGGGGAAAGTCTCACTGCATCGTGGAAGAAAGGAACAGAAGCCATGGTCATCAAGGTGCTGGGTGGTGAACCGTCTGCTGGAAGGTGCCAGACAGTTGTTAAATCTGGAGGTTCAATCAAGGGATCATGCGGTGGAATCGGTGCCCGCAGCGCGCTGCTGTCAGGCAGCCAGATCAGCGGGGGATAATAATTGTACTCACTGTAGGTGATGACGATTGGGAAAGTAAGCAGGTCCCGACGGTTGGATCCATCCCCATCCACCACGCTGATTTGGTCCGCGTTCACCAGGGCGATTTGTGATCCGTCTGGTGAATAATAAAAATCCCCGGCTTGCCCAGCGGGCAGCAGAAGACTGAGTGCCAGGGTGTCTCCATCTACCAGGCGCAGTTCGTCGGGCAGAATCAACCCGGGTCCTTCAAAGGTCATCCGAGTATTAAATGCCAGGATATGTGTTCCCGGGACCCACGCCAATCGATAGGGCACGGCAGAGAGGGCATCCGGGTGGGCAATCATGGTTGCAAAGTCCGCTAAACTGACCAGCGTCCGCAGGTTAGTGCCGTCAGTATTTACCGCGCCCAGCTGCTCGTTAATATAATCCGTCCCGCGGATGAAGGCAGCGACTAGACCATCATCGGAGAGCACAACCGAGGTCACGTCTCCCAGGAAGGTCAATTGCAGGTTTAATCCATCTTCATTCCAATACCAGACATCACCGTCCTTAACATAAACCACCTGTAGAAAGGGTGGCGGCTCCGGGGTGATTTCCGAGGTGGGTTCAGGGGTATCGGTTGCCGGGTCTAAAGCGGCCACCGCGGTTTGAGTTCCCGCTACTCCAGTTGCCACGGCGTCCACAGTCGATGTTGGTACGGGTGTGGGTAAATAATCACAGGCCAGGGAGGCCAGGAGCAGAACGGCAAGGACAAGGATGATCTTTTTAGTGACAGACATTTGAATCCTCCGGTTGGGTACGAACAAGATGTCTTGATTCTACACTAATTTATTGAATATCAATCGGTATTAGGAGACGGGGGATTTTTGTGACGAGGTGATTTTATGACTGGGAGACGGGGTGAAATATGGTTTAAGGTTTAAGGTTGAAGGTTTAATTTATGACTGGGGGACTTTGAGACGGGGAGACAGAATGATCCAAAATCCAGTGTCATCGCGAGGAAGCCAGCAGCTGACGAAGCGATCTCCTGTGGAGTTGAAAAATCTGTATTTGTATGTTGAAATCAGGAGATCGCCGCTATCATAATGAGCCCTTCGACTACGCCTGTCCTGAGTGGACATCGAACACTTCGCTAAGCTTGTCCTGAGCGAAGTCGAAGGGCTCTGCATAAACTCCGTCGAGATGGAAATCGAAGGGCTCTGGGAGTTTTTTTAGAAAGGGCACAATGACAGAATCAGTTATACCAACCACCCTTCGATACAATTTACACCTAACGGTGTAAATCACTCAGGATGCCTGGTTTGATGAAACCTTAAAACTGCTTACTAATTACTAATTACTACTTACTACTTACTACTTACTACTTACTACTTACTACTTACTACTTACTACTTACTACTTACTACTTACTACTTACTACCTGTCTC
>JBARSJ010000044.1:0-1630 GCA_049644685.1 Anaerolineales bacterium | reverse complement strand
AGAAGTGGTAGCGTGGAATTTGAAATGTCCTGGTGTGCTCTGGCCTGACCATTTGCTTCAATTTTGCAGCAATTAGCACAAAGCCAAAAATGGAACCCCAAACCCGCGAGCTTGGTATCACCGGCTTTCAAGGTAAGCGTTCTTGAAAAGTGTACTCCTGATTGATCGTGAGCATCGTTTTCCGAACGCATCGGTCCCATCCAGTCCTTTCTTACTGGTATAGGGTACGGGGCACCTTCGTCAAAATAATATTCCTCGTCATCTTCTAAACTCAATATCCCAACAATAAACCCACCCCAAGAGCGTTTTCCAAATACATTATTGCTCACTGCGGTCATAACGGCATTTATTCCACCGTAAATGGATATGTCATAACGTGTATCAAAGAGGCGCGCGGGCAGTTCATACACCCACCATAATGAAAATCCGCCATTTTCTTGATCTCGATTTAAGGGATCGTTATTTGGATCCTCAATAGAACCAACAAAAGAGATCATGTTTTGATTTGCGCTTTCAGTAGTTGACAAGGTCACTGTATCATCTTTTAGAATTTTAACTTCCTTAGGTTCAAGATATATTGTCTCTTTTTCTATAGGTTGGCAAGGGATGTCGGCAAGCATTGTTTTAATAAGGTCGCCTAGCTTTACTTTCTGTACTTCACCACCTCCCTTTTGTTTTATGCCTGGGGGGTATTGCTTCATTTTTTCTTGCACCTCCCCGCGCTCTGCTTGTAGCTCTTTTATACAATCTTCAGCTGTTTTCCCCGCTGGCAGTGGATACGGTGGCTCTCCCGTCTCTGCTAATTCAGAAAGCAGGTTGTCAATAACTTTAAGTTTAAACTCTAGTTTCTTTCTCTCGCTAATTCGAGGCGTCTTGGATACAAATTGTTCAATTGTGATTGACATGTTATTTCTCCCTTAGAAAGTAGCGACCCATAATAGAATTCCAACACATGATAATACTCCCGCGTCTGGCAAGAATAATATTCTTGATAACGGCTGCCCCCGGCCAAACCGGCTCATAACCCGTTGAAATCCGTGGAATGTAAAGAAAATTGTAATGATTACTATAGGGCTGATATTTCGAGCTATCAAACCAATCAGGAAAAGTCCGAGGGTCAAGTCGATTGATGCTTCTAGAATCTGGAGAGGTATTACTTTTTTCAACTGATTATATTTTTCTGCCCATCCGCAGCAACCGAATATATAACAACCAATCTTGGCAAAGAAGTATTGGATACAGGTTGGTATGATCAGGAGATACGCCGTATCAAGAATGGCGTTAGGCCCTTCCAGGACAACGGCAATCGCCAAGGCACAAAACCAGCCACCAATTAACACGCTGGCCCAGGATCTATTTTTTGAAAGTTTCTTAGTGCGCTGCGGAAACAAATATTCGGCAATGGTTTGGTAATGCCCGCCACCAACAGATCCAATCAACCAAGCAGCAGCAAGGGAAAAGGCAATCAGGATTGAATGACCGGCGGTAAGTGAATGCCAGATCAGAACAATTAAAGCAACTGCGGTTCCAGTATGGCGCGGACGGCTAATTATTTCTTCGACCCAGCCCCATTTTCCTGTGATAGGTCTGTCCTCTTTGGCCATATAGGTATTATAACGAAATCTACCTC
>JBARSJ010000043.1:0-3997 GCA_049644685.1 Anaerolineales bacterium | reverse complement strand
GTTATTAATTGGGTAAAACATAGTTCTTTTTCTCCAACAAGCTGGCAGGATACAAACCAAGCTCAGGGGGGCTTGCCGATATTGACTACTTAACACTCGGCAGGGATGCGATGAAATCCGCCACCAGATTGAGGTTCGCCTTTTCGTGCTGCCATGGGGCGTCCCCATGCTGGCCGTGCAGTGGATCCGTCTTGATAACCACGACCATGTCAAGGTCATCCAATACGGCAATCTGTTGTCCACCGTGCCCCCATGCTAGGCTATAACGATGGTCACCTGCCGAAACTAACCACCACTGATACCCGTAGCCGATCTCCTTGAAGTTGCGGCCCACCCGAAGGGGCCAGGCATCCTCCGAATAGGTCTGAAGGGAATCGTGCACCCAATCAGCAGAGACGATCTGGTTTCCCTCGTGTTCGCCATCGTTGAGATATAGCAGGCCGAACCGAGCCATGTCGCGGGCGGTGAATTGCAGGTCCCCGTGGCCGTTGTAATTGCCTTCCCAATCGGTCATCCAATCACCCAATTCCACATCAAGCGGACCGAACAGGTGCTCCTGGGCAAAGGACTTGAGATCGGTGCCACAGGCTCGGGCGACAATCACCCCCACAAGATGGGACGTCAGATTGCTATAATCGAAGTCAGAACCCGGATCGCGAACAAGAGGAACATCAACCAGGTTGGATGGCCGGAAGCCCGAATACAAAAGCTCGAATAACTCTGACGTAGACTCCTCCCAGGGATATCCAGCACGCATTTGCAGCATCTGCCGGATTGTGATCTCTTCCTTCCTTGGATCATTGATTTGATCGGCCAATTCCGGGAAGAACGCCATCATCTTCTGATCCACACTGGACAGACAGCCGCTGTCCAGCGCAATCCCGACAAGTGCAGAGGTATAACTCTTGGTTACCGATGTTATTATGCCTTGCTGGCTGACAGACCCTCCGTGGAAGTACCCTTCCGAGACCAGATAGCCGTTCTTGATGACCAGCAGGGCTTTGAGGGTTTCTACGTCGGCGGCATTGAGATACAGCTCTGCCACCAGATCCGGGTCCAGCCCCTGCTCTTGCGGCGTCGACACTTCCCAGTCATTCCCAGGAAGTGGTGAATAGTCAACTGCTGCGAGATCCCGAGGTGAAGGGCTACACCCAGTTAATATGGAGAGGACCACGATCACAATGGGGAATAAGAGAATGGAATGCTGACGCGGCTTAGAAGTGGGCACAATATCTCCTTTTATCCGGTTACTCACATGTCGGATTGAATATCTGGCGAGCTTATTACTTTTTCGGCTGGCTTACATTAATTATCTTGCAACTGAGCGATAATAACTTTGGTATTATTTTCCAGGATCTGTCTTGAATATAGTTCTAGCTATTATAGCGGAAGTCAAGCAAGATAGGAGAAAATCCAGCCGCCTAACCAGTTGATTGGGGTGGGTTTCTGGTGCAACCTTGGTGCAAATAGGGTGGAAAGGATGGAATTTATGCTCGTGATTAACAGCGCGTTGTCAACATCATCTTGTAATCCGTTTTCGAAAAGCCATTTTCGGCAAATTCTCTGCACAGTTCCGTTTCTGTTCGTAAATATGCCGGCCAATAAGGCGTCAGATTGGAGAGATCATTAATCGCGTCTAAATATGAATCGAGATCGCTCTCTTTGAATGTGAGCAAAATCACCATTTTTCCGCGGATCATCTTCTCTCCTCGCTAGTCAGTAACCCGGATATGTGTTTGTTACAACACTCGCTATATATTTTTAAGCCAATCCTTAATTGCTGGATATGCCATCTTGTTGACAACTACTCCCATATGGGAAAGATCAGGTATTAGCTTCACTTGAGCTACTGCGTATTGAGAGATTACTGGTTCGAATTGATCCGCAACAAAGGATTCGTCTTGAGTCCCCGCTACTACCAATAATGGCTGTGTTATAGCTTTGAGATCCTTTTTATTGTTGCGGGGTGCATAACCTGTGTTTAGCCGATGAGAATAAGACAAAGTTTCAGTGCCATCACGTGCTTCAGCTGGCATATTGAATTCAATGGAAGTCAGATGATCAAAGCAGTGAATTCCCAGATTATTGAGCATGGACAGGCCGGCACTTCGCCCTGAATAAGCGTAAGCCCAGCCGCCCGAATTAGGACGGATGGTTGGGGCATTATATTTGAGATAGGGAGTAAGCAAGATATAGCCATCAGCTTGTTGACCATATTGACTTCCGGCAAAGCGTATAACCAAACCACCTCCAGATGAATGACCGCCAACTAACATGATGGCATCCGGGCAATCCTGGCGAATTTTCGTGACCAGATCTGCCAGGTCATCTTCTAATTGGTTGATGTAATCCACATCGCCGCGCCTGGTAGGGGAAGGCCCATGCCCCCTTAGATCCGGCGTGTAGACTTGTGCCAATCCCTCTGTGCTGACAAATTCAGCTAATGGTAATAAATACTGGCTGTGATACCCAGAGCCATGTACAAGGATCAGCACTTTATCTGTGTCCGAGGGGTAGTGGCGATATCCCAAATCCTGCCCATCCCTGGCTGCAAAGAATTGCAATTGCGGCAGGTTTGTGTAATCGAAAAATAATTCAGAGAAATCCAGACTGCATTCTTCAGGACTCGGTTTTTTCGCTTTGCCAATTAGGATGAGCACTGTGGCTATAATGAACTGGATCGCGAGTGAGATTGCTACAAAACTTAGGATCTTCAATAAAATTTCCATTATTTGCCTTTTGATGTCTTCAGATAATAGTACGTGTGAAAATAGCGGAACGAATCTACTCGTTGATCTCTGTGACGATTTGAATTGGAACGGCCCATGCTGTCCAATTCAAATCGTATCCCGGAATTGCCAAACTATAAGAGTAGTCCTGTACCATTCAAATCTATTTCAAAAATATCCCAATCACAAAAGGCAGGAAGACCAACAATGCCATCAAGGGATGACCACGCCTATCCGTGTTCCGGCTATCCCAACTGAAGAGATAGATCGCCAGCCCAAACGCCAGCAGCCCACTGGCAAACAGGGTGATAACAGACACCCAGGCGTTGAAATCCGCCACCCCACCCATTGCCAACCCACTAAATGCATTCATCGCCTGGGTAGCAGGCAGCAGTTGAGCAATTTTTCCGGCGACTTCGGGCAGCATGCTGTAAGGGAACATCATGCCGGCCAGCAGTATTGAGGGAATGAAGAATATTTGCGAATACAGGACGGTAACTCGAGAATTGGGTGCAATTACACCGATCAAAAGGCTGATGCCAGACATTGCAAAGGCAAGAGAAATAAAGATCAGGATATAGTTGAACCAGTTCAATGGTGCAGGAGCATCAAAGAGCAGCGGAGCTGTGGCTGTGATGATCACTGAGACGATTACCAGGTGGACCACTGTGGTTAATGCTGGAATGATCAAGATTGCAGGGGAAGGAATCCCATTGATCTTATAGCTGCGTAAGATCCCGGATTCACGGGCATTAACAAGAGGATCCGGGATGCCCAATAATGTAGCTGCCAGGATGGCAAAGATCACCATCGCCGGGGTCATGGTATCCAGAAAGAGGGGATTGATCCCGGCCATGACAAATCCCATCATCAGGTAAAACCCGATCGGGAACAGGTAATTCATCAGTAGCAGCTGTTTGTTGCGAATGCCAGTTCGAAATTCGAATGAGAAATGATTGATGAAAGCAGTCATGATAAACCTCCCTGGGAGCCATTTCTTGGATGGGTAATTTCAAGGAACCGATCTTCAAGAGAGGGTCGTTCCACGCGCAGATCGATCAAGGTATCTTTCCGGGCATCAAGCTCAGCGATCACGGCTGACACTGTAGGTCCCACATCTGTGCTGAAAAAGATATCATACTCATCTTTAAATAAGCGATGTTTTACAGCAGGGATTGTAATAGCCGGATCCGACAGGCTGGCATTGCTGGAACGCACAGAAATTTTGGTCAAACCAGCACCGGTAGCTGTGATCTCCAGGGGTGTAC
>JBARSJ010000042.1:0-1581 GCA_049644685.1 Anaerolineales bacterium | reverse complement strand
ATACGTGGATGTGGGCAGGTCCAACCGCCTATTTTCTGATTTTATTCTTCCTTAAATAAATAATCCGCCGGTATTTCGGCGGATATATTTTTGATTATTTAATCTCGAAAACCATGGTTACCGAAGAATTAATTGGTATTTGCCCGGATGAAATCGGAACTGCCTCATATGCAGCTCCTCCCCCACCGCCCATGCCGTATCCATAATACGGATCATAGCTGGTGCTGGCTGTTGAAATACTTATCAGGTCTCTCAGCGTTACGCCGGCTGCATCCGCCAGGTCTTTTGCCTGCATCTTTGCCGAATCGACCGCTAGCGATTGAGCTGTGCGCTGTGCTTCGGTTTTATCCGATACATCAAAGTTGATTCCGTAGATATTATTTGCCCCGCCGCGGGCTACTGTGTCCAGGGTAGCTCCCAGGGTATCCAGGTTACGGACGGTGACATATACCGTGTTTTCTACCGAAAAATAGGTGCGAGTAATGGCTCCCTGATAATCATAATCACTCTGTGGATACACGTTGAAGCTGGTTGTCTGAATATCTTCTTCCGCTGTACCAGCAGTGACTAGCACATCCTTGATGGCCTGTGCCTGCTCCTTGTTCTGCGTCAGTGCATCCGCGACAGTATCTGCAAGTGAACGAACGCCAATATTGATATAGGCGATATCCGGTGCGGCAAAAACCCGGCCGGATCCAGTGACAGTAATTTGTGCTCTTTTATCTGCTCCGGTGCCTTCCAGTGCATTAGCAGCGGGCGCACAGGCAGCCAGTAATAAAACCAATATGACTGGAATTAGTAAAATAACTTTCTTAGTTCTCATTAGAATCTCCTGATAGTTATATATAAATAATAGACGAAAAAACCTAAAAAAAGTTCCCTGTTTCTTTTTATTCTACAGGGAATTCTCTTAACTTGTTTTGATTGTCATAACATGTTATTATAACCATACCCTTTCTTCCGATTGCCCCCCTCAATCGGTCGAGAGGGTATTTTTACTTTTTTCTTATCGTACGCACAAGCACAAAGGCGCCAGCAGCAATCAGCAACGCCGGCCATGCGAAACGGGTGTAATCCCATGGGATCCAGGTCAGACCGATCCGCTGCAGCAGATAATACGCGCCCCAGGCGATCAAACCTACACCAACAAAGGTGATCAATTCTGAGCTGGGCTGGCGCGCTGCCTGGCTGATCTCCTGCCCCATCAATCGGAATCGCGCGCCGATATCTTCGCCTGTAAATCTTGTTTCCGCATTCACTTCTGATTCGTTGGGAATAACAACCCACAGGAGAATATATACCAGAACTGAAAACTCACCCAGAACTGTCCAGATAATAAAAAAAATGCGGATGAAAACCGGGTCTATGCCCAAGTAGTCGCCCAATCCACCACAAACACCACCAAGCACGCGCTCATTTTCGCTTCTAAACAATCGTCTCTTCATCTCTTTCCTTCTTTCCTCACATTTCTTGATAATTAATATACGGATTAACGTTTTATAAGTTTCCTTCTACTAATCTTGACGATGGAAGATACATTATCTATAATCACCTCAAAAGGAAAAAAACGTGCCTTTTAAT
>JBARSJ010000041.1:0-2247 GCA_049644685.1 Anaerolineales bacterium | reverse complement strand
GCGGCTTGTAAGATAAATTAGAAGTGACTGCTGAGGCGCGTTTCTGATAACCTGAAACTTCATTGTCCAGGAACCTGGCGTATTCACTCCAATCCGTTCTTCTTGCCAGCAACGATCCAACGTGATTAAAAATGCTGATACGATAGGGTGTAGTCCTTGTTAATCTTGAATACCAATCAATAAGATGCCTGTCTAATAAATCCCTTTGCGTGCCAGTTAGTTTATAATTGTTGTTTTCGTTCTGCAGAACATATGAAATGGCCATAGCTTCATAGTAGCCGGGATCAGGGACATCTTGCAGCATTCTTAAAGACCTGGAAAAAAGTCTCGATGCTATCTTATCCGTGCCGTAACACCGTAAGCCAACTATTAATGCAAGTCTTGGATTCGAATTTGCGAACATATCAAATATGTGTTCTGCCTCTTTGAGGGTGCATCCCTTACCCTCAATTCTGTGTATTATCCACACGGCCTGAATTGCTTTGTTGTTTGGATGTTCGGATGCGAGATTGTCAATCGCTCGGTTAAAATCTGTTGTTTCAAACTCACTGATATCCATCAAAACATCTATGTTGGAAATACCGTACCTGTTAAGATCAGATTTCACCTGTAATCGTCGAGCACCCCCCATATCCCCGGCCAGAGCCAGAATATGGCTTACTGCAAAACCCTGTAGATCCTCTACTGTTGGTGGCAATGCAACATTTAGCACCATACCTGCAGGAGGATTGATACTTCTACCGGCAGGACGATTTGTCCCTGAACGACTGTAGCGCGTGCGATTCTGTTGATAGCTGTATGCAGTTGAGTGATACTGATTGAATCGCAGCAGTTCTATGGCTTCGGCGGGAAGGATATGCTGAATATTTGTATCAATTCCCTGCCTCTTCCATGAAAACTGGATTCTTTTGTCCTTGTTCCCGGGTATTTCATCTTTGAAGCCCAACAGATCGATGAATGCTTCCATCGCTTCGGCTTTGCGGCCATCCTCTTCCAGGGCAACAGCATATTGATAGTGCAGTTTGTAGTCTTTTGGATGCAGAGACAATGTCCCCTGCAGGAAGCTTATCGCCGTATTCCACGTGCCAATTGACATGATTGTGCCGGCAATAGATTCAGCATCCCGCGGATCCATCCTGTCTCCGCCCGCAACTTCGGTCAGGATACGAAATCCATCATCTTTATTACCATTTTGAATATACAACCTGGCAATCTTAAGACGGGTTTGGCTCGTGTTGTCCAGAGTAATAGCCTTTTGCAGCGTCTCGGCCGCCTTTTCCCAGTCACCCTGAGCTTCTTCAACTGCTGCAAGCTCATAAATCAGTTCAATATCATCCGTCTGTATGCGGGTTGCTTCCAGCAGGGCCTGCCTGCGTTCTTCATATTTGCCCATCTGCTTATAAACTTCCGCCAGTCCGAGAAAGGGCACTGCTGAAGAACGATTCTTTTGTTGTTGATGTTTAAGCCTTTGAATCAGTTCCTGACGCTTGCCGGTCTGCCCGGCTGCTTCGGACATATTCCGAACAAAGCGAAGTTTTTCTGAGGCGTTCCGGGCTGTCTCGTATAATCGCCAATAGATACGCTGAGCATCTTCATACTTACCGTCCGATGTGTGTAGTCTGGCCAGTTGTGACAGAACCTCAG
This sequence comes from Anaerolineales bacterium, assembly GCA_049644685.1. Classification (GTDB taxonomy): domain Bacteria; phylum Chloroflexota; class Anaerolineae; order Anaerolineales; family UBA11858; genus B10-G9. The sequence goes on along the minus strand of JBARSJ010000041.1, from coordinate 603 downwards.
TATTCCCGTCGAATTCACGGTCGGCGGCATCAAGTATATCAACGGCATCCTTATTCCTGCCAAGCGCACTGAGAAGCTGTGAATGATATGTCCTGGCAGTAGCGCTCGCAGGAGAGATTTTTTCCCACACGAGAACCCACTTAAGCCCGTCCTCGTATCTTCTGGATTTCTGATAAAGCTCTATCAATTCACGAATAAGGTCAGGTTTGCGTGTACCTGTCTCGGTTATCAGAAACTCCATACGTTCAGCCGCACTTGCCCAGTCGCGTCTGAGGCGATAGATGTGAATCTGCTGCCTTGAGGCCATTTCCGGATTGATCAGGGCTGCCTCGACAAGTACAGCATTTGCCTTAACCGGCAAATTCTGCGACTCAAGCAATTCACTCAGCAGACAGGTTTGCTGAATGGTTAATCTGTCAATTGCCTCAAGCTCTCTGATCAATCTGGCCGCTTTCTCACCTGAATCGACAGCAGCCATAATCTGAGATATGGCCGAACGTATCATGGGAAACGTTTTGGCCATCTCCAACTGATGCCGGGCCCAGACAACAGCCTTGTCAAATTCTTTCAGACGAATCGATATCTTACAGAGATGATTCAAAT
>JBARSJ010000040.1:0-62407 GCA_049644685.1 Anaerolineales bacterium | reverse complement strand
ATGCTATATGGTTGAATTTCACCGGCGATCCTGGGGTTGGTTAAGCCTAAGAAAATCAGACGGTCCTGAACAAATTCCTCTTTTGCTGGAGAATCGATGATCATTTCCTTTGGGTCTAATTCTCCATCCTTATTCTGGTCAAATCGGAGCACAATTCCAGGGTGGTAGGCACTATCCTCGAAGTAAGCTGCTTCCAGATCAACCAGCCGGACTGGCCGGGGTGGGTCTCCATAAACCCAGAACCAGGTTGTGATTAAATTATGGGGGGCTAATCTCATTTCTCCATCTGAATCCAGGCTGGGTATTAATACGGGTTCATATCCTGTTAACAAAGAGCCCATTGTATTTACATCACCTTCTGAACCCCGGCACTCCCTGTTGGCGAGATTACCGGGAAGCAATACGGTCCAATCGTGAACCATGTTGGCAGATGAGAAAAGCTGGGGGACATGACAGGTTTCACAAGACAGGGCTTCAAAATGGCTCTCCTGATAAGGCAGCCAATCGTGAGTTCGCCCCGCATCATGACAGGATTCGCATGTTCTCATTGTGTAGTTGAGTTCAGGAGCAACATTGGTTTGGGCACTGTTACCGCGGGCGAACTGGTGAAGTGGTTTTTCCAGATATTCCCCAAATTCCAACCGGCGCGGATCAAACAGTAAGTGCGTGGGTTTGGTGATCTCGGATTCCTGATAATAGAGGGGGTTGTTGATCGAGTAATGACAATCTACACAGGTCAGCAGCCTCTCCGCATGGATGTCCCAGGAGCGGTTTAAATTTTCCTTGTCAGCCAGATTCATGCCGGAATCGGACATCTTCTGGGAGGAGATGATTTGCCCAGTGGTTATTGTGCTCCAGCGCTCAGGAGAACATCCCAGAGTAATCAGGGGATCTTCCACATTGTCGTGGACAAGGCCGTGGCATAACCCACAGTTATTGTTGGTAGGATCATGAATAAGCACATAATCCTCCAGCAATTCACCATCCTCATCAAAAACAGCTGCATTCCAGATATAGGTATCGTTTTCCAGAGACACGATATTTGTTCCAATTAAAGTGGCAGTATTGGCCCACATAAAGTTGCCGCTTTGGAGAGCATCGGCGCGGGCATCGTTATTGGGGTTTGGTGTATGGCACAAAAAACAATTCATTTCTACAGCGCCTGATTTTTGCCAATCCCATGGGTTTAACATACCGGTTTCAGGATCCACTGTGCTGGTTTCCAGATCACCGTACCGATAGGATAAATCTGTCAGCAGCCGACCATCTTGAGAATACATTGCTGGACCTCCGCCTACCTGGCGGAGACCATACAGCTTGATCCAATCTGAGGTTGTTAGATCTACCCGATAATCTCCTTGGGGAGATAGATAACGGTACTCAATTGAATTCCAGGTACCAAAATATCCTGGAGATATATCCCAGGTTCGGCCTGTGATAGACGTTCCTGGGGGAGATATTTCATTAAATCCAACACTGACATGATAGCTGTGATCAGCAATAAACGCTGTATCGTGGCAATCTCCACAAGTATTCATTGTCGAGACAGGTTTACCAGTATCCAATACATTTTTGCCATCTTCATCTAGCAGGGGAAAGGTTGGATGCAAGGGAGAAGTCTGAAGATCCTTCACAGCGGATGATTGGGCAGAAACTACCTGCTGCGTGAAGAGAATGGCGCCGGCAATCAGCAGCAAGGAGATACCAGTCAGAGTAAACAATCTGCTGAACTTGTTGAGAGGAGAGATTTTATTTGCCATTACTACTGCGTTCCTTTTTTATGGTTGATAACTATTGGATTGGAAACGCCCACCCCAATCAATGGGGTCTCCGTAATAGCCTAAGGCTTCCCAGTCCATTCTTCCTTCAGGACCATGGCATTGATCACACGTCAGTGCTTCAGTAGCGGCTTTTACCATGTGAGTTGTTGGCCAATACATTTCTGTCTCTGTAAAACCGTAATTTCCGCTGTAGTCTAACCCTGTGATATCTGATCCAAGCTCAAGTGCGAGGTCCCAGTCGAATTCTTCCCAAAAACCACCCTCTCCAAACGTTTTTGGTTGGAGCAGGATATTGTTCACGGTATCAAATGGTTGTTTGGCGAAATGAACTTTAAAGGGAAATATTTTTGCCGAGTTATCCTCGATTTTCCCGGCCGGCAGGTTAATGGATGTAACTTGAGCTGGGTTTATCATATCCCCCAGGATATATCGTTCAGCAACACCGCCGTCATACCACCTGTACACTGGTGTAAAGTTATCTTCATACACAAAACTGCCCTTGATTTTTAAGTAAGTATGCAGGCTTTCCTCAATTTCATCACTTCCAGCGGTTGACCAATCCCAATACATTTTGGTTGCATCCCGTGTAGCGGCGTTGGGAATGTGACACGATTGACAGGCAACGGAATCAACGTGTGTGTTAATGCGCTCGTCCTCGTGCAGGTCTTTTGGATGACAGTCAGTGCAATATATTTGATTGGTATCATCTAAACTGACAGATATTGACCGCCCCAGGATATTGTGATCCTCTGTCTGATGGCAGTCTGTGCATTGGAAATCATGTTCCCCCATGTGTATGTCAACATTGGAGGGGGGGAAATAAAGGGTTTCATCCAGGTCGCCGTGTTTTACTGCATTGCCGCCGCCTCCATTAAAGTGGCAGCTTCCGCAATTTTCGCGGGTGGATTCTCCCACATTTTGGGCAACTTCCAGTAAATTAACTCCTTCGACAGGATATCCTGCATAACCTTTGACGTAGGTGCCGGTATTATCATGGCACACCAGGCAGTCAATTTGTTCTTCGAGGGCGAAATCAAAATTAGCGTCTTCCCAGCCGTACCCAGCATGGCAGGAAGTACATCCGGGCCAATTTCCCTGGATTCCGATACAGAAGTTATTAATTGAGTTTTTCTTTCCGACAGTAACTGTGCCTTCCCGGTCTTCAATATTATAAGGTTGGCTCTCCCAGGTCCAGTGAGCAGTGCCCATTATTTCCCCGGCTGATTCCTGGTGGCATTCCAAACATGCCCTGGTGACATCAGAGCCGGTTTCAAATGGTCCCTGGATGATTTCAGAATGGTCAGTATGTGGAATCCGTAAAGGTACATTTTCCCAGGGATCTGCGCTGATATTTTTTTCAGCTTTCGGTATGAAGATGACGATTGGGATCACAATTATGGCGATGGTTATAGCCAGACCATAAAGCCAGGTGTACTTTGACAATTTCATAAGTTTCCCTTCTCTGAAGGTTTATTTGCTTTTAATAAGTCAACCCGGTGAGCCATCTGATCAAACATAACTTCCCGCAGCAAATCCAGAGCCTGGATCAGGCGATCATCAGTGAGAGTGTAAATCACACTGGACCCCTCTCGATTTGCCTGAATCAAACCGCGCTCTTTGAGGACTTTAAGATGACGCGAGGCAGCTGGTTGGCTGATTTCTAACGCCTCTGCCAGACTATTTACATTACGAGGCTTTTCTTTAATGGCGTACAGCAGCAGTATCCGGTTGGGTTCTGAGATGGCAGAGCAAATATTGGCATGCAGCTGGTTTATTTCCTGGGAGAGAGTAAGATTGTTCACATCAACATATATGCATACGGGTATAAGTATGCTTGTGAATACTATAACATGTGTGCTGGGTTCCGTAAGTGCCATTTGTCACATGAGACCATGGGGCTAATGACAGTTCGTACACCTATAGAAATGGAGAAGACTAAGGGAGTAACTACTCTAGAGCTTTCAGAAAGCAGCACTTTGCTTGATCTCATCACTGACCGTAGCTATGAAATCCCAAAAGGCATCCCGGGCAGCAGTAGAGAGCTGGGTTTTATCCCGAACGATGGATAATTCTCGGTTAATATTCAACCCATTAATAGGGATGGAAATCACATTGCCAATCGTTGATGATATGATTTTGGAGCTGAAACTCACTCCCAGACCCTTAGCAACAGATAAAATGATGGCTTCAGAAAGGCTAAGGGTAAGAAAAGAGTCCAATTGGAGGAGAGATAAGTTTTTTGCCGCCAGGGCAGCATTGACTTTTTCGTATGTATTAGTATTTGTTGCTGGCAGAATGAATTTCTCGCTTAGTAGATCTTCAACTTCAATGCTGTCTCTCTCTGCCCAGGGATGGTTCCGCGGTGTGATGAGATTAATTTCCTCGGTAAGAAAATGATGAACATCAAAACAGGGATCTAAACCCTTTTCCTGATTGGTTATCATAAAATGTTGTTTGCCTCTGCGAAGCGCCTCTATAGGAGATGAACACGAATCTATTTCGCAGACTATGGTGACCTCAGGGTAGTGGTTGTAAAATTGCTTGAAGAACTCAGGTAAAACATATTTTCCCGATTCGGCGTTGCAGCCGATCCTAATTCGACCTTTTATTTGTCCCCTGAGAGAAGACATTGTTTCATTAATATGGGTGGATTGGATAACAAACTGCCTTGCTAGGGGAATTAATACTCGTCCTGCATCGGATAAGATTATAGATCTTCCCTGGCGGATGAACAGCACCTCTCCAAAATGTTTTTCCAATGCTTTTATATGCTGACTAACACTGGGCTGACTCATGTGAAGCCGTTCAGCAGCCTGGGTAAAATTTAAAGTCTCAGCAGCTACTAGAAAGATATTTAATTGATGAGCGTCTAACATAGTTTTATCTGATAATAATGTAGATATTCTATTAGTTTTCATTATTATACTATCCTCAATAGATCATGAAAAGAGTAGTAAGTAAAACAGGTATGAACCTTTTGCTCAACTTTCCGGGTTGATCCTTTTGGATTGGACCCGCATTTACTTTAATTTTTCCAGAGTACAAAATTAGCGCTTCGAATTCAATAGAAGCGCTAATTCCTATAATCATTAAATACCGTTAATTAGATTAATGAGCAGCTTCTTCGTTTTGAGGAAAAATTGGCAGATATTTTACGCCAAAACTGAATGCTAATAATGCATAGGCGATTATTCCAAGTGAGACGATGATCTCATTCCAGGTTGGAAGATACGAAGCTGCCAATACGCTGCCAAGAACACCGGGGGACCATTGAGGGGGAGCGACTAAACCGGAAAGCGTAACATTCCAGCGGTTCATTGTAACGCCAACAATTATTAAACCTAGAGCGAGTATAGAATACCGGTCATTTTTCCTCAGGCGTGGATTGAGAAGTATGATGGCAGGTATGACACCACCTAACAATATCTCAATCCACCAAAAAGTTTGGGTGTACGGTGTAGTTGATTGCAGTAATGCCAGGGCTTCCGTTGTTCCTGGGGAATGGCTGTAATACGATGTTGCAGCCCAGTCCCATAATTTAAGGTATAGATACGCCAGCATGGCGAAACCCGCGAAACGGGAGATATCATACTGGAGCTGACGGCTGATTATTCGCCTGTTATTCAATTTTCCAACAAGAATAGTTAATAAGAGAGTCATTGCTATCCCACCGGCAACCGCGGATAAGATGAACATTACCGGTAAGGAGGGTTTGTACCATATTGCCCGACCAGATAAAACTCCGTAAGTGGCACCGAGTGAGGATTGATGAAGTAAGGATAACACTAAGCCTATTGCTGCGAAAACGGGCGAAGCTTTGTGGATTATTTCTCCATAGGTCTTCAATTTTGGCCAGCGAGTAAAATATTTCGTCTCAAAGAGTATAGGTAGGAATTCCAATACCAGGACAATTGAATACAGGATCACACACCAGGTAATCTCCCAGAGCACCGAGTGAACATTCCAGAAGACCAATGGATGCCAGAATCTATCCGGACGCCCAATATCAAGCGCCAGGGCGAGCATGGCAGAGGAGTAACCGAGGAAACCAACAAATACAGCCGCCCGGGCAACGGGTTGGTATTTTTTTATTCTAAATAAATATACTACTGCCGAAAAAATAAACGCACCGGCTCCGGTAGCAATAGAACTCAGGTCTTGGGTAATCCAGAGCCCCCAGGGAACCTGGTCAGAAAGACCTGTGACTTCCAGGCCTTTTACAAAAACGCGAATTGCTCCTAAAGCACCAATGGATAATAATACTAAAAGAGTACCGATCCAGATCCACCAGGCTCGTTGACGACTTTCTTTTGGGATTGATATATCAAACCGCGCCATTTTTTAGATCTCCTCTTTCTCGGGACGTACATAATGGACTTTGGGTTCAGTACCGAAGTCTTCCCTCAACCGGAAGGTTTCATTTTCGCGAACGAATACAGATAGCGGACTGTCAGGATTATTATGATCACCAAATATGCGGGCATTTACCGGGCAGATATTCACGCAGGCTGGTGTAGCTTCTCGATCCACTCCAGGCATTAATCCTTGTTCCAAACCCCGATCTATTCTATGGCTGCAGAAGGTGCACTTTTCAACTACACCACGGGTCCTGCGATCAATTTCCGGGGTACCCCAAAGGGGATGATATGGATTTTCGGTCATGGATGGCTTCCAATTAAACCGCCTGACATCATAAGGGCAGGCTACCTGGCAATACCGGCAGCCGATACAACGGTCGTAATCCATGGTGACGATACCATCTTTGCGGATCCAGGTAGCTCCAACTGGACAAACCTTAACACAGGGAGCCTCCTGGCAGTGTAAACAGGGTCTGGTCATGAAAAACTCAGTACCGCTTTCAGTCCGCTCAGGATAGCCGATATTCCAACGCATCTTGTCCTCTGGAACATCATTTGTTGCCTGGCAAGCCCAGACACAATACTGGCAGCCGATGCAGGTGCTGAGATCAATGACCATGCACCAGGCATGTTTTGGCTCTCCTTCAGCAAAGGGATGGGTTCGTTCCCCAATTCCCTCAATTGCTTCGGGTGACAACGGTCCGGAACTTATCAGTTGGGTAAGAATTGTTGCGGCACCGGTTGAACCGGCAATCTGTAAAAATTCCTTCCTGGATACTAGCGTTTTTATTCCCTTCCGGTTTTTTTTCTTTTCGGGTTGAGTATTAGAGGTCATTATCCTCTTCCTCCTCATCCGGTAGTGGACGAATATTTCGGCCGACGATCCAGGCTGTACTGCCGCCAAGGACCAACCCGATAAAAGCGCCCTGGAAAAGATTGCTGACCCGGCTGCTGGCCAGTGCGGTTTCCAACGTCTGGATGCGCTGGGACGGATTGAGGTCAGACTCAGTAGGGGGTTCTATCAGAGGTTGAGCTCCACCGCTTTCTTCCTCTGAGCTGCTTTCTCCTGGGTGAAAACCTGTCCCTCCAGAAGCCCCATTTTCATATCCCGGCAATGTAAAACCGGCGTGGAGCGTATCTGTATGACAGGCAACGCAAGTTTGAGGGGAGATGCTAAAAGTATGTCCTGTTGGGACAATTCCATCTTCAGGGACAATTTCTGGAGGGATTACGAGCGCGTGACAGTCTACGCAGCCAATCTCTTTTTGTACGTGCAGATCATTGAGGTAATCACCCATGCCTTCTTGGTGGCAGTTTATGCATAGATCATCCGGATCCTCAAAGAGGGAGTTCTGACTATGGGGATCATGGCAATCCATACAGCCAACATTGGCAGTTGCATGGCCTGTTTTCCGCCATTCACTTAAGGTTGTCGTGTGGCAGGAACCGCAGTAATCTACGTCAGCTTTGGTGGAAATAACTTTGGGAGGATGATCCGCTGTAGTTGTCCCGTGGCAGGACTGGCAGGAAATGCCCTCTGACTCATATTCACCTGTTGAAGAGATGAAATTTGTGGTGTGGCAGGCAAGACAATTGTCGGGGCTTCCTAATCCTATCCATTGTTCCTGAAAAATTGGATCATCATAGGCATGCGCGTGGGGGCTGTGAGACCAGTTTTCTTCAATGTCAAGGTGGCAATCCTGGCAATTTTCACCGGTTAACACTTTTGCAGGGGGATCCTCAACCTGAGTGAGGGGGGAAGCAAATACCAACCCAGTGTATAGAGTCATAGTCAGCAAACTAACAACCAGACCAGATATAAGAGCAGGGGATAATTTTCCTTTCAGCATAATGACCTCATTCTCTAGAAGAATAAATACTTAACTCTTAGTTGTGAATGTTAGCACAAATCAATCATGTTTAGTAATAAAAGAACAGTTAGAAAGATAGCATTTTCTTATCGTATTGATAAGCAAAAACGATAAGAAAATATTATGTTAGAGGTGCATTGGTATGGCAAAAGCTTATCGCTGTGTTATAATCTGGCAAGTGAAAAAATTTACAAACGAACCAGTCTTAATTTTGAAGAGAGCAGGGATGGAAAATAAAAATAGAAAACACGCATTTTCCGGTATTCTGATTTTGGTTGCGGTTGTTTCAATCGTCTTAGCTAGTTGTCAATCAGATCCTGTAACGATTTCAGAAACTGTTGAACAAGAGACCTTAAACACTGCAGCGGATGAACCCACAGAATCCATTCCAATTTCAGAAGATACCCTTATATCTCAGGCGGATGAAGATCTGGTCGCAGAGGAAATCAATCAATGCCTGATTTGCCATTCAAATAAACAAACATTAGTGGAAAATGCATACCCTGCAGTTGTTGTTGCGAGCGAAAATTCCGGGGAAGGTTGGGGAGGGGAAGTAGCTCCGTTGGAGCCTTGGGAAAAAGTATTAATTGATGAGGCAGCCTTCACTGATACTGTTCATGGAAAGATAGCTTGCCAGACATGTCATCAAGGTGTTCAATCACCAGACAAAGAAATTGCTCATACTGATCTGATCCCCTATCCCAGTGATGATTCTGAAACATTCTGCGGGGAGTGCCATCCTAATCTAACCGCAGCTGCTGAAAACAGTCTGCATGTGAACCTTGATGGGTTTTGGACTGTATTAGAAACGCGGGGAGTTCCTGAAAATCACCCCCAGGCACAAGAAATGTTTGATAATCACTGCGCCAGCTGTCACGCCTCTTGTGGTGATTGCCATGTCAGCCGCCCAACCTCTGTAGATGGTGGATTCATCGATGGTCATGTATTTATCGCTGTACCATCCATGACTGACAACTGCACAGCCTGCCATGGCAGCCAGGTTGGAAATGAATATTTGGGGAAACACGAAGACCTGAAAGCAGATATACATTTCCGTCAAGGGCAGATGATTTGCGTGGATTGTCACACCGGCAATGAAATGCATGGAGTGACTCCCAACTGCCAAGATTGCCATCAGGGTCCCGAAATTAATGAAATTACCCTGCCCGATCATCGGTATGACGGATTACAAACACCAAGCTGCGAGAGCTGCCACTCAAAAGTTACGGCAGGAAACGATAATAACCTGTTGCATGAAATTCATCCTGGAACCATGTCCTGCCAGGTATGTCACTCCGTACCTTATTCCAGCTGTGATGGTTGCCATGTATCTTTGAGTGAAAAGACCGGCGAACCGATTTTCGAAACTGAGGATTCTTATTTAACCTTCTTAATAGGAAAAAATCCCCTGCAAAGTTTTGCCAGACCTTACAAATATGTACCGGTACGGCATGTGCCGATTTCCAGCACAAGTTTTGATTATTACGAGGAAGGATTGATATCCAATTACTCAAATAAAGAAACCTGGGTTTACACAACACCCCATAATATTCAGCGGAATACTCCCCAAACAAAATCTTGTGCATCCTGCCATGGAAATCCAGATATCTTCTTAACTGCAGATAAAGTCGCTCCAGAAGAACTTGAAGCCAATCTACATATTATTGTTGATGTGATTCCTCCCTTACCATATTAAAGAAGAGGAATTAAATTTATATCGGAAAACCCAAAATAAAAGTAGAGATAGAAGTAGAAAGTAAATCTAATTCTGACTCTGGTCAGCTTGGTTATGCTTGCCTGTGGCGTAAAAGCCGGACTGATTATTGAGGAAACAGAACCGGAAGTTGATCAGGAAGTTGCCTGAGAAACGGAATCCACAGAAATTCTTGCTGAGACCATTATTGCTGGAAGATGTGGTTGCAGAGGAGAATGGCATCTATGGTAAGATAAAATTTGAAATATTAAATCTCAAAGGGGTATAGTAATGGTTGATCTTTTAAGGATCGAAACCTTTTTACATGCAGCTGAGAACCTCAATTTTTCTGAAACTGCCCGAATTCTTCATTTAACCCAACCGACAGTAAGCCATCACATTAAAAACCTGGAGAAGGAACTGGGTGTTGAATTATTTGCCCGGCACGGTGCAGCATTAAAGCTCACTGAAGCTGGTCGCTTATTGGAACCTTGGGCCCGTAAAATGTTAAGGAGTTCTATTGAGATGCGGGATATCATGGAATCCCTCAAAGAAGGAATTGCTGGAAATCTTAGTATTGCTTGCAGCACTACAGCTGGTAAGTATGTCCTCCCGCAGCTTGCAGCCCGATTCGCTATCCGCCATCCAAAAACCCAAATTAAGCTGCTTCGCTGTTCTCCAGAGACTGTGATACCTAACATGCTCGATGGAGACGCTAATCTTGGTGTGATCAGTTATGAAATCCGTGATAAAGGAATGGAATTGCAAAAATTTTTCCTGGATTCCATTTCAGTTATTGTTCCCCAGAATCATCCTTTTGTATCCCGCTCCAAAATCCTTCCCGAAGACCTTATCGGAGAACCGATAATCATGCGGGAGGAATCTTCGGGTACCAGAAAAATTGTCCTTTCGGAATTAGCCCAACATGATATCAGCTTGGAGGATCTGGATATTTTTATGCAGGTTGGAAATGCGGAAGCTATTATCCGGACAGTAGCTGCCGGTTACGGGATTTCATTTGTATCCAAGTTGGCAGCAGCACCCCAGCTTGAAAAAGGGAACGTTGTAGCTGTACCTATAGAAGGCATTAATCTGGTCAGGACAATTTATATGGTTCGCAAAAGACTGGAAGCTTCAAACCGCCCCCAGGATGCTTTCTGGAGTTTTGTCCATGATGCATCCAACCAGGATATTATTGAGATGGCTGGACGGGGAGATCTTAGCTATACTATTCGGGATCTATAAGCTCAAGGATGACAACCGGAAAAAGAGAAGAGGCCGATAACCGACCTCTTCTCTTTATAACAAAGTTCCAATTGAACTTAGGGCACTGATGCTTAATCCAGTTTATCTTCAGGATTGATCTAAAAAGTGAACGTGAGACCCGCATCATCAACTATCATTAAATAAGGTGGGGCTGCGGTTATTTTAATTCTTTCGTCCCGAAGGTCTTTGGGATCAATATCCTTATTTTCCAGAGCTAACTCACAAAGGGTAATTTCTCCTCCCAGATCGAGAATATCGTTAAACAAACCTACTGGATTTGGTAGTCCTTTCGGTGTCCCTAATTTTTCGAGCTCTCCTTTTAGCATCCAGCGTGCACCTGCTGGGCAGATGAAGATATGCACTTCATTGTCCACCGCTAATCCGGAGGTTCCGAATATCAAGGTAGGCATGATGCTTGCCGGGGTGTCACCATTACAGACAATTGCCATTTTACTCATTCAAGCAGCTCCTTTACTAATAGTGGGAAAAAAGACCGGGACAACTTTGCATCCCGGTCTTTGGCTTACTGGGAATTACTAATCTTTTTTCTGGGGAAGAACAAACATCACATAGGATGCCGCCCAGGCGCCCAGGAAAATCGAGATGCCAGCGAGGATGGACCCCAGGGACAGCTGGGGGATACCGCTCAGCAGGTGGCCGATGTTGCAGCCGCCGGAGGTAACAGCACCAAAGCCCATTAGGAGACCACCGGCAAAGGTCTGTACCAAAACCAATGGTTTGGGAACCCGGAATTTAAATTCCTTGGCGATCAGAGCAGCGATCAGGCCGCCGATTACGATGCCGACGATCATCAGTCCGAGCCAATCGAATGCCGCACCCGTGAAGATTACCTTGACAATGTTAATCCAGCCGGCAGTGATGCCCAGAGGATAATTGCGTCCAGCAGCAGCGGAAAGCGGAAAGGCAAGGATGCCGACAATGCCCACAAGGATACCGGTGTTCAGCCAGCCCCATCCCGGGTCAGCTTCACATTCTTCTTTTTTGGATTTGGCAATGAAGTACCAGGCTGCGATCGCAATAATAAAAATGATCAGAGCCAGGGTTGTGTAGTCCATACCCAAAATACCATGCAGCGTTAAAGCTGATCCATCTGCGCCAGGGATAGTGGTGGCTGCCTGTAAATTGGCTTTAAAGGGTGTTAAGAAGCCAGCAGCGGTGAAGAATCCAGCGGTCGCCAGACCGAGGACAGCTGTCATGGAACCAACCATGCCTTCGCCTGTGCGGTAAGTGATGCCGCTGGCACAGCCGCCAGCAAGGACCATACCGATACCAAAGACAAAACTGCCCAGCAGGTTTGCGCCCCACCAGAAAGGTTTGGGGTTGATCGCAATTGCGCCCGTGGCATCCATGATCGCAAATCCGACCAGTTCGACCAGTAAAGCTACAAAAACAGTTTTCAGAAGGATGTTATCCTTAAGCAGGATTGCATCTCTGAAGGCTGAGTTCATACAGAAACGACCTCTCTGCAGAATAAAGCCAAATATTAAACCTACAAACAATCCAGTTATTACAGCTCCCATTTTTTCTCTCCTTGTCTAAATGATTTCTAAAACTACTTTAAGCCGTGCGCTTCGATTAACATGCGGTAGTTGGGACCGTCCAGCTGTTCTGATGACAGCAGGTTATGTCCCTGTTTCTTTAAGTTTCGCGGAATTCTTTCCACAGATAGCGGATAGTCAAGCAGAACTTCCAGGATTTCTCCTTTTTCCATTTTCTTCAGGGTCGTCATAGTGTTCATATCAGGATAGGGACAAATCTTTCCACAGACATCCAGGGTTTTGGTTGGGGTAATATCAGTCATATAGCTTTCTCTCCTTTTTAATCTAGAATAAATGAATTACCAGTTATATTATTTTTAGTAGCTGAAGGTCATTTTTGCGCCATCAGCTTCAAACAAGAAAGTCGAGGCCATCATTAGCTCAACGCCTTCTACCAGGTCTTCTTCTTTCATATCCCAGACAGGCAGGCCGAGTTCACAAAGGATTATCCGGCCGTCTAGAACCTGGATAGCATCAAAGAGTTCTACAGGATCTGGCTGTCCCTTTAAGTTCTGGTATTTTTCCAATGCTCCTTTTTTGACGATTTTTGCGCCGCCGGGTTGAATAAAAAATAGAACCTCATCGCCAGTGGCGGCAATTGCGGCACTCATGACCAGGGCTGCCATAACACTTTGTTCATCATCATGATTGAGGACAACAACCAATTTGTTAGTCTGAAATTCTTCGTTCATATTTAAATCCTTTTTTATTAATTATCCTTATGATTGTTTCAAAATTAACTTATTGGCACTGGGGCTTCAGCTTGAACTTTCTTGTGTTCCTTGGCTTTTTCTTTTACAGCCTGGAAGTAGACAGCAAATGGGCGATACAGCAGGTGGGACCATTTCCCCATTGGTCCAATGCAGATATACAACATCATCATCACCACCAGATGTCCTACATAGGTGTAGTAGGTGAGTAGAGGTAGATCACTAAGTCTGAAAAAACTGACCATCAAACCGGATACGGAAAGCAGAATTAGCAGGATGGGGAACAGCCAATCACTGATATGGGAATAGCGGTGCATCTGGTGTTTTTTGTTGATTCGGCCAATCAATGCATCTCCAGCGCCGTAGATTATTGCCAGCGCTGCGATATAACCAATCAAGCGCTGTGGATGATACCAATCATTCACCGCATCTGTCTGGAACCAGGCCAGGAAAACCACGATCAAGATGAACATGGTGCTGTACCCAAATACCAGAATTAGATGGCTGACCCAGCGTCTTTTGCCGCCCTCGCATTCAGAAAACCTCTGCTGGGTAATGGTATGCAAGATTAGCTGCCAAGCTTCTAAAATGAAAATAGAAAGCGGTATCTCACTGCCGGAGAAGTTTAAGCGGAACATCCTGAATAAATTTGAAAGCAGGAAAAAACCCAATATGGCAGCCAGGGTGAGATCTGCTATGTGCATCATATGTACATCGGCGAAGGTGTTCAAGGCAACATGATCTGTGAGCATTGGCCCCTGAAGAATAAAAGCAAGCAGGATTACAATCATTGCTCCCGCTAGCAGGGCGGCAATCGACCAGACGTTTGAGGTATATAGTTTCTGTGATAACCCGGTCCAATCGTATTGTGCAGTTAACCAGCGGCGGGCAGCCATCATGGTTTCTCCTGGCTCAGCTTCTTTAGGACAGGTCTCTGAACAGTCACCACAATAGTAACAAAGCCAGGGGTCAAGGCTTCCAGCCATCCGGTCTTTCATACCCAGTTGGATGTAACGGATCATATCTCTCGGGAAAGGGTAGTCGTCTTCCGCAAGTGGACAGATTGCAGTGCAGTTGCCGCAGTTAAAACATTTCTCAATTTCTGCGGCTCCATAATCTTTTAATTCAAGCATTAAACTGGGATCTACTCTAGTTGCCATATTGTTACTCCTCTCTCCGCTTGTAAAGCACATACTCACCGTCCATTCCATCTTCTTTGACCTGATCGTATTTTTTCAGGGCAGTTAAGAACCACAGAACACGATGGGTGGGTATGTCAAGGCTGGCTGCAATGTCCGGTACGGTTTTGGATTCGTCTTTGATCAATTTAATGATCTCGCGCTCAATCTTTCCCTGCTCTTTTAACAGCGCCTGGGTTTGAGTTACAGTAGATTGATGTAAAGCCCTTAGTTCCTTTAATTCTTGAGCCCTTTGTTTGGCAGCATCTTGTTCGCTCATTCTGCGACCTCCAGTAATTCACCAAGATCGAGGGCAATCGCATCAATCATGGCTTCGTATTGCGGGATGGTCCATCCCTGGACCTGAATAGCATGGTTCGGGCAGGCGCTGACACAGTTTCCGCAACCTGGGCAGTTCGCCGGAGTGACTACAGCCCGTTGAACAACCTGATCGTTTATGGTCATTTCCTGCAGGGCGATGGCGTCTTCATAAGCACAAACTTCCACGCAGTCACCGCTGCCCTGGCATTTCTCCAAATCAACCTGGGCGACAAAGGGTTCCAGCTCTACCTGTCCAAGACTGAGTAAGGCAGATACCTTGGCCGCGGCGGCAGAGGCTGCTGCACAGCTTTCCTGAACAGTCATAGGACCTTGGGCTGTCCCGGCCAGTACAATACCAGGCACTGCTGTTTCTACGGGGCGCAGTTTAGGATGTACTTCCGCTAAGAAGCGGTCAGTTCCCCGGGAAATCTTCAGCATCTTAACCAGATCACCGATTTCTCTGGGCATGATTCCTACAGCAAGCACTACCAGATCAACCGGTATTTCAATTTCTTCTCCCTTGGTAAGATGATCGCGAATTTCGACCAAAACTGGATGGCTATCCCCCGGCTCGGCTTTTTTCACGTTCGGCCGGTCATCTCCGTGGAATCTCAGGAAGCGGACCATTTGAGTGAGGGCATCCTGATAATAATGTTCGTGGTCGCGGCCGTATGTCCTGATATCTTCGTACAAATTATAGATATTTAGCCCCGGGAAGTTTTCAATTAGAGTGTTTGCCATATGTAAGTTGGCAGTGCAGCAAACCCGGGAGCAATAATCATTGACATTTCCGTCCTCTTGCGGTTCATGGACGCCATCAATTTCCCGGCTGCCGACACAATGCACCATAACAATATCCCGTACCGGGTGTCCGTTCCATTTCAGATCAGCACCCTTTTCCATTAAGTCAAGATGACGAATTAAAGCAGGTAGGGTAACAACTTCGGGGATTTCACCATAACCATATTCACCCTGACGGGGTTCATAGGGATTAAATCCGGTGGCCACTACGATCGCGCCAACATGGAAATCAAATGAGTTGGGTTGATTCTTGAGGATGATTTCTTTCCCATTTACATTGATAGGTTTTCCGTCATAGTTGTCCCAATCAACCGCTGGGGTATTCGGATAACAATCAGCATAAGCGCGGTAAATTACCTTGCGCGAAGTAAGTCCATAGTCGAACTCATCGGGAACAGTCTGTTGACAGGCAGCCATAATCTCTTCTGCATTTAGATCGTCAACCCCGCGGGAATTTTGTTGGACATTGATGTGGTAATCACCGACATAACCTGATACCTGGGTAACTTGAGCCTGGGTGAAGATGGTAATATTGGGATGCTCAATCACCTTAAGAATTACATCATGTAAAGTATCCCGGGCATTTTCATCTGTCGGGAACAGAGTATCCAGTTGGGCAACCCTGCCTCCCAGGAAGGGAGATTTTTCAATCAGGGTAACTTGAAGTCCTCTGCGAGCAATATCATAAGCTGAGCGTAGTCCAGCGATCCCTCCGCCGATAACAAGGGCATGCTTTTCAGCAGTTAATTGAATCGGAGCCAGGGGATCTAAAAGACGGGCTTTAGCAAGTCCGGTTGCCATTAATCGGATGGCTTTCTCTGTTGCTCCCTCACAATTACTCTTGTGGACCCAGCTGTCCTGTTCTCTGAGACCGACATGGTAATACAGGTAAGGATTGAGTCCCGCTCTCGCAACAGTCCCCCGGAAGGTCTGTTCATGGAGAGAGGGAGCACAGGCGCCAATCACTATCCGATTGACACCATTTTCCTTGATATCCTCTTCAATTAAGGACTGTCCTAAATCTGAACACATTGCCATATGTGTGCGTGATACAGCTACATTAGGGAAGTTCTCTAATTGTTTTGCGACTTCTTCACAATTGACTACATCGTTGATATTCCCCCCACAATAGCAGGTGTAAACACCAATTTTGATCTCGTCATTTTCTTTATTAGGCATAGACATTCTCTCTTTCTTCTGTTGAGAAAAGGGATTTTTTCTTGTTTTCAATATATGCTGCCGCTTCAGATGCTGCAGATCCGGACATAATGATGCTGTCTACAATATCCATTGGTCCTGCTGAAGTGCCGGCTACAAAGACCCCTGATCTTTCCGTAACGCAGGGAAAAGAGTTGGTTTGAGGAATGTTTATAAAGCCGTCATCTCCAAGAGAGACCTGGTAGATCTCTTCCGGATTGTAACTGGGCAGCAAACCTACACTAAGAACAGCCAGATCATGTGTTTTTTCCACAACTTGAGAACCCTCATCTATCAACTCGACTCTGAGCACAGGATTCTGGTTCTCATCTTCCTTAATTGAAGCAACCTTGCCTTTTATGAATTCAATTCCCATTGCTTTTGCGGTCTGGAAGAATTGCTCATATCCTTTTCCGAAGGTTCGGATATCCATGTAATATATCGTGATATCCGCCATGGGAAGTGATCCAGCCAGCAGCATCGCCTGTTTGACGGCATACATGCAGCAAACCCGTGAGCAGTATTCAACTCCCAGGGTGGTGTCTCTGGATCCGGCACATTGAATATAGGCAATGGAATCCGGTTCCTTGCCATCTCCAGGCCTGATCACGCGACCGTAAGGCCCGGTTGGCGCCAGCAAGCGTTCCATGAACATGGCATTAATTACGTTGTGATTCTGTTCTGCGCCATATTCTTTTTTGGCAAAACGGGAAGTGGTTTCAAATCCTGTAGCCAGGATGATCGCCTCAGCATCGATTTCAAGATTTTCTGCTTTCTGGGTGAAATCGATACAATCTGCTGGACAGGCTTTCTGACATTTACCGCAGAGAATACAATTTTCAATATCCATGACAGCATATTGAGGAACTGCGGTAGAAAAGGGGACACGAATTGCTCTCGTTACTCCATAGTCCAGATCGAAGGAGCAGGGTAGATTAATGGGGCAGACATATTCACACTGTCTGCATCCAGTGCAGCTTTCCTCAATCACATATCGGGGTTTTTTAAGGACATCAGCTGTAAACCCCCCCTCCGTTTCCCTAACTCCCTGAACTTCATGGTAGGTGAGTAATTGAATGTTTGCGTGATGGGCAACGGCTGACATTTTGGGTGTTGTAATGCAGCTGCAGCAGTCCAGGGTGGGGAATACTTTACTGAGAGCAATCATCTTGCCGCCAATACTGGCTTCCTTTTCTACAAGTGCGACCTGGTAACCCTGGTCTGCCAAATCAAGCGCGGTCTGCATCCCTGATATTCCGCCGCCAACAACGAGGGCGTCAACTTTAATTTTTCTCAAAGGTGTTTCTCCTCTATGGTTTTGTCTGCAAGAGACTCTATTTTTGTATGTTCTGACAAGAGCTGGTTATGCCGCAACCGCTTCCGGTCCCGGGAAGGCTTCCATCTCATCCTGAACAAAACCAATATCTTCCAGCAGTTGATCCATATGAGTAACTTCTTTTAGGAATGGTTTTGTGCAAACAGTGCAAATCGCGGCTAACTTCAACCGCCTGGTATCAATCCCATGTTCCTTCATCAAAGGATAGGTTTCATTAATCATCGCAGCAGCCCGCTCAGGGCCGCCTTTGTAGGGGCTGTCCGTTCCGCTGTACATGACGAGAATGCCGTCAATCCCGCGTTTAAATGATCGAAGATAAAAATCTTTCGAGAACATACTGGGACAGATTACAGGCAGGATGTAGGTATTGTTAGGGTATTCTGCATGCAGTTGCCCAACAGAATCAGCGCCAGCATACCCCCCGGATATAGTTGCTAAAATTAATATTTTCGGTTTTTTATTCTCTGCGCAATTTTCCATAATAATTGTCCTCTATGCGGCACAGAAGTATCCCGCAAGCTAATTTAGGTTGCGGGATACTTGGATTTCAGAATTTTATTTCTTTCGACGGATAAATAAGCGTTCGTATCCATCTGCTTGCAGCTCACCCATGTATTCGTGTCCGACTTTTGCGCACCAGCGGGGCATATCGTTTTTTGTGTTCGGATCGCCTACCCAAAGTTCAAGCACTTCTTCTACTTTAACTTTGCCAATGCTTTTTTTCGCTTCCAGCAGCGGACCGGGGCAGGCCATTGCCCGAGCGTCAACGGTTTCAGCAGCTACCACATTTTCTAATTCTTCTGGGGACATAAGTTTCTCCTTAAAAATATAATCTTTGCGTTTGATTTATCGATTCTTCGAGATCACATGACAAGCCCTGCTGAATTTAGTATCGATGATTCGGTAATATATTTCCCTCCCATCCCGTCTTGATCCCAAAACGCCTTTATTTTTCATCAACCGTAAATGCTGCGAAGTGTTTTGCATGGAGGCGTTTATTACTTCTGCAATTTCACTAACAGTCAGCTCGCGGTCACCAAGGATCCAAACAATCTGGATACGATGTGCGTTTCCTAAGATGCCGCAAAATTCAGCTTGTTCCTGGGCCTCGGATGTTTTAATTGGGTTCATAACTACACTCAAACAATCAACTGATTATTTAATTACATGACAATTGAAAGTATAGGACTGAGCCCAATTCACGATAAGTGCAATTAATCACAAGGCCTATAAGCATTATCAATGGATAGCTATAGATGGTTTATATGGATGGCCCGGGATAATTTTTTCCCTGTGGTTATGGTTAATTTATTAGCTGAAAAAGGATTAAAAACTTGAATTATCAGCAGGGAGAAAAGAGGGAAACTGGCGATTTTCAGCTCATCTTGTTAGAATAGATGGATAACTCAGATAGGAGCAAATCATGGGTCATGATGCTTTTCTAGGAAAAACTGCCTTGATCACCGGATCAGGGAGAGGGATTGGGCGGGAGATCGCTTTGCATTTTGGGTCTTTGGGTGCCAATATCGTTGTGAATTATTTTCGGAACCGGGAACCAGCCGAAGAAACCGCTGATGAGATAAATAAAATGGGAGTCAAGGCGGAAATCATTAAAGCCAATGTAGGTGATATGGATGATTTGGAACGTTTGGTTTCTGAAACGGACCGGGTTTTTGGGGGATTAGATTTTTTGATCAGTAATGCAGGGTCAGGTTATAACCGACCTATTATGGAACAACGCCCGAAGGGATGGGATTGGACCATGGATATTAATGCCAAGGCTTACCTCTTTTTAGCCCAAAAAGCGGTCCCGTTGATGGAGAAAAAAGGTGGGGGTTGGATCGTCAGCATTTCCAGTCCGGGATCAATCCGGGTATTGCCGGAGTATGCAGTTGTTGGTGCCAGTAAAGCAGCTATTGAATCTTTAACCCGTTATCTGGCTGTTGAATTGGCTCCCAGGAATATTGTAGTCAATGCAGTATCACCCGGAATTGTTGCGACTGATGCTTTACAGCACTTTAACACTATGCAAGACGAGGATCTCTTGGAGGAGATTGCTGAGCAAACACCAGCAGGAAGAATTGTCACCCCGGAGGATGTAGCGCAGATTGTTGCTTTCCTCTGTTCCCCGGCAGCAAAAATGATCCGCGGGCAAACGATAATCGCCGATGGGGGTTTTACTCTGCCTATCAGTGGTATTCAACGGCCCTCTTAAGCAGATTAATTCTGAGAGTTTAATATGAGAGCTTTGTGGCTTGAAAATCAACAACTTCAATTTCGAAATGATTTGCCTCTCCCTGAGTTAGAAAAAGGTGAGGTAATGATCCAGCCCAGATTATCTGGAATATGCAGTACGGATCTGGAGCTGGTCAAAGGTTATTATCCTTTTAGGGGAATTCTGGGTCATGAATTTGTAGGGGAAGTGATTGAAGCACCTGGTTTTCCTGATTTTGAGGGTAAACGTGTTGTGGGTGAAATCAATGTTACCTGTGGATATTGCATCCATTGTCAACAGGGCCGAGGGTCACACTGCGTCAATCGAACTGTACTGGGAATTTCAGGCCGTAATGGTGTCTTTGCGGATAATTTCACCCTGCCTGCAAAAAACCTTCATATCGTACCGGATTCAATATCAGATGAACAGGCTGTTTTCACTGAACCATTAGCCGCTGCTCTGGAAATTGAGGAACAGGTAAACATAAGCCCTACTGATAGAGTCCTGGTTGTGGGAGCCGGGAGACTCGGCCAACTTGTTGCTCAAACCATTTCCTTAAATGATTGCGACCTGACAGTTGTTGCCCGGTATCCAAAACAGAGGAAGTTATTGGAAAAACGGGGTATTAAAGTAGTGGATGAAAACAATCTTACCTCAGGCGTGATGGATATAGTTGTGGATACAACAGGATCCCCTTCTGGTTTCGAAACAGCCCGGACAGCAGTCCGCAGCCGAGGTACGATTGTCATGAAAAGCACTTATGCAGGTACACTTGAGATTAATGCATCTTCATTGGTTGTGGATGAAATTACACTTATTGGATCCAGGTGTGGTCCATTTGGACCGGCATTGAATTTAATAAAAGATCAGCTGGTAGATCCAGTTTCATTAGTTGAAAATTCATTCCATATTACTGATAGTATTGCTGCAATTAATAAAGCTGGAGAACGCGGAGTATTAAAAGTACTGCTCACTTACTGACAAATGCATTTCTTTGAAACCAATTTTAAGCAAGTCCTTGTTATAAATTCGAATTATGATATACTGCACTCTCAAGTAATAGTTTCTTTTAATATATTCCCAAACTCAAGTTAAATATTGCATCCAAATCTTGCCTGTTGTTTAATGGTACATAAGGATTGAAGGAAAAAATATCACAAATAGTATTTGTGGGGGAAGGGAATCCGATTTAAAATTCCAAGTTGATTGTATAGAAAATAATAAAGAATCAGGATTAATTACATCCGTGATTTTCAGGAATTTAAACTATAATAAGCTGAACAGGTATTTTTTTAGTTGATAAGGAGGTGATACGGAAATCATAAGTTTGGAGTTATTATCACAAATAACGTAGATTAGCAATTTTCCTAAGGAGGAGAAAAGAATGTCAAAAAAGTATTTTATCTTTAGTCTTTTGATCGCCGTTGCTTTGATCTTGGCTGCCTGTGGGGGAACCCAATATGAATGTGATGACGCCATCGGCTGTGTGACTTATGGTCCAGATGAGCCAATTCGAATTGCATCTGCTTTGGTGATCTCTGGAGCTAATACTGACCTGGGAACGGACTCGCAATATGGTGTTGAGATTGCCATTGCCTTCCAGGAGACGCTCTTCGGACATGAAATTGAACTTCAAGCTGAGGATGATGGTTGTTCTGCCGAAGGTGGACAAGCAGCCGGTCAGAAGATTGTCTCCGATCCAACGATCGTAGCAATAGTTGGAACCAGCTGCTCCGGCGCAGGTGTGCCGATGTCAAAGGTTATCTCAGATGCCGGTTATGCGATGGTTTCACCGTCTAACACAGCTCCTTCATTAACAGATCCAGCTGTTGCCTGGAATCCTGGATACCTAAGAACTGCCCACAACGACGAGGTTCAGGGTAAAGCTATGGCAAAATTTGCCCTGGAAGTGTTAGGTGTGACCACAGCAGCTGCAATTCATGACGGTGACCCCTACACGGAAGGACTCGCACGCGTATTCGCAGACTCCTTTGAGGAAATGGGTGGCACAATTGTTGAGTTCACCGCTGTAAATAAAGGCGATACCGATATGCGCCCCGTATTAGCTGCAGTTGCTGCAGCGGGACCACCTGAATTCCTGTATTACCCGGTCTTCACAGCTGAAGGTGGATTCCTGACCAAGCAGGCAAAAGAGGTTTCAGGTTTAGAGGACACGATTCTAGCGGCAGCGGACGGCATGATTTCTGAATCAGCCATTGAAGCTGTAGGTGAAGCAGGAGAAGGCATGTACTTCTCTGGCCCAGACCTGAGCTACTCTGGAGACCTTTACGATGAATTCCTCGCCAAGTATATTGCGGATTACGGGGGTGCACCGATTTCTGTCTTCCATGCCCATGCATTCGATGCTACCAGAATGATTTTTGACTGCATTGAACAAATCGCTGTCGAAGATGGGGATTCGGTTCACATAGGCCGCCAGGCACTGCGATCCTGTCTGTACGCTACTGCCGATTTTGAGGGCATCACTGGTACACTCACCTGCGACCAGAATGGTGACTGCGCAGATCCTCAGATCTCAGTTTCCCAGCTTACAGGTGGGGCATATGTTCCTGTTTGGCCGTAATTCTGCAGTTGAATTTCAAGCTTAAGTAGAAAATTTGTGATGGGTTTGAGGATTACCCTTGAACCCATCACGCACTGATAAAAGACTATCGATCCATTGCTTAAAAATAGGCAAGGAGGAAGCTCAATGCAGCAACGTTTAAAGGATATCAATTTCCTGGATGTTGTCCTGTGGATATTTAGAGCTGTAATTATTGGTGGTGTAATCTGGGGATCAATTGCCACTATTTTAGAAAATCCATATCCAATTGACACCTGGATAGAAACCATAATTGCCGGAGTTGCCCAGGGAAGTTTGTATGCTTTAATAGCCATTGGATATACACTGGTTTATGGTGTTCTATTTATGATCAATTTCGCTCACGGCGAATTTTTCATGGCAGGGATTCTAACAGCGACAATATTTTTAGCTCAGCCATGGGGAGAATCAGGTTATTTGAACCAGCATCCCATTATTGGACTGGCTATTATCACAATATTATCCATCACGATCTCAGTCGGGATAGCACTTCTCACAGAGCGAGTGGCTTACCGTCCTTTACGAAAAGCCCCTCGATTAGTTCCCCTGATTACTGCGATAGGTGCATCCTTTTTTTGGCAATACTTTTTTCGGGGTCTTTTCGGATCCGATGTGAAAGGTTTTCCCCAGTTAGAGATCTTAACCGGGAAGGTATTCATATTTGGATTTCCAGTATTAAAAACTCATGTTGTGGTTATCGTTTCAGCAGTGTTGATGTTAATTGGTTTATATATCTTCGTAATGAAGACGAAAGTTGGAAAATCAATCCGCGCTGTCGCGGAAAACAAGGATGTTGCAGCTTTGATGGGCATTGATGTTGACCGTGCTGTTACTATCACTTTTGCTACCGGTGCATCAATGGCTGGAATTGCTGGAGTATTATATGCTCTTGTTTTCCGGCAGGTGCATTTCTTTATGGGATTTATCCCTGGAATTAAAGCATTTACAGCAGCTGTGCTGGGAGGCATTGGGAGTATACCTGGCGCTGCCTTGGGAGGACTATTCCTCGGTATGTTTGAGTCGGTTGGTCCGGGTCTTTTTCTCGAGGGACTTGGTATTCCTGCCCCTCACCAATTGCGAGATGTGATTGCGTTTACTTTGTTGGTATTAATATTAATAATGAGACCTCAAGGCATCTTGGGTGAACGATTATCCGAAGAAAAAGCATAAGGATGTCAATAAAATTATGATAGAGAATAAGACTGGTACCCTCAAAGATATCCTAAAATCTGGTTTGCTCTCCGGTTTAATTGCATTGAGTCTGTCTGTGATCGGATTTATTGCCTTGCTCAATAAGCGGGAGTTGATTGCGGGAGTCCTCAGCTTAGGACATGTATTTTTATTTTCTCCTGCTATCGCATTTGCATATTTGTTTGCCGAACGAACAAAGGATGAGAAAAAACTTAATATTCTTGGATATGGTTTTTTGATTGGCATCCTGACTTCTATTCCTTTGCTTATCCTGGCTTTGATCGAAAACTTTTATGATATTCGCCAATTTCTGGTGAATGTTTCTCCAGATTTAATGGATATGTTGTTGTTTAACCAGGATATCATCGTCGGAAGTATAATCCTGATCTTGGGAATGGGTTTGGTTGGTCTGCTTGCTGCAGGATTGAAAATACTTCCAGACAATATCAGGGGACCCATAATATCTGCTTTAGGCTGGACGCTGCTTATAGGGACTTTTTCTGAGATATTGTCAGGAAGATTAAGAAGTTTCTTTGGCCCTCAATTTGTGAAAATTGTTTTTATCCGCAAAGCGCTTCATCCTTTGGTCGCTGGAGTTCTATTGCTGTTCTTTGCTTGGATGGAAGTCAATAAACAGAAACGAAAAAAACGAGAGGATGCCAAAAGACCCTGGGGAAATCTTGACCCACGTCTAAAAAAAGGGTTGGGCATGCTCCTGCTGCTTTTCCTTCCGCTCATTCTGGGAACCTATCTCACCGAGGTAGTTAACAATGTTGGTCTATATGTGTTGATGGGATTGGGACTCAATATTGTAGTCGGTTTTGCCGGTTTACTTGACTTAGGGTATGTGGCATTTTTTGCAATCGGTGCCTATGTGATGGGTATCCTGACAACGCAAGGACACTTGGGATTTGTTTCAATGTCATTTTGGACAGCGCTGCCGTTTTCCGTAGGTGCCGCTACCCTTGCAGGTATCCTGCTTGGCATGCCTGTTTTACGGATGCGGGGTGATTATTTGGCGATCGTAACACTTGGATTTGGTGAGATTATCCGCATTTTAGCACTTTCAGACATGCTGAAAAACTCTTTTGGTGGTGCTCAAGGAGTGCTCCAGATTCCGAAGCCAAACATCGCTGGGTTTGACCTTGTGAAACCGGAATCTTTATTTTATGTGATCTTGCTTGGTGCTCTGCTCGCTTTATTTGTTTCCTGGCGATTGCGGGATTCTCGTCTGGGTCGGCAATGGATGGCGATGAGGGAAGACGAGGATGTTGCTGAAGCAATGGGAATAAACCTGGTCTCAACCAAGCTCCTGGCTTTCGCTACTGGCGCTGCATTCTCTGGTTTAGCCGGGGCAATTTTCGCCAGCAAATTGACATCCATTTTCCCCCATAGTTTTAACTTGATCGTTTCCATCAACGTATTATGCCTGATCATCGTGGGAGGTATTGGCAGCTTGCCAGGAGTTGTTGTTGGCGCGTTAATTCTGGTTGGACTACCAGAACTTCTGCGAGAATTTGCAGAGTATCGGATGCTGATGTACGGGGCGTTATTGATTATAATGATGCTTGCTATTCCAGAAGGATTCTTACCCTCAGAAGTAACAAAACGAGAGATGCATGCACACGAAATACAAGACTAGGGTAATGCCTTACAATTAAACAAGGATCATGAGCTATGCTTGTTCTATCTACAAAAGACGTAACTAAATCATTTGGGGGATTAACCGCGGTTAATCAATTTTCCTTTGATCTGCCCGAAGGCAAAATATATAGCGTCATTGGGCCTAACGGGGCGGGAAAAACGACTTATTTCAACTGTATAACAGGGTTTTATGAATTTGATGATGGGAAAATCGAATTCATGGGTCAGGTGTTAAATGGGAAGTCGCCTGATCAAATTACCAATTTGGGAATTTCCCGAACTTACCAAAATATCAGATTGTTTTCAAACATGACAGCCATTGAGAATATTTTGGTAGGGCACCATCCACATTTTAAAACCTATTGGTTTGAAGCGCTTTTACCAACAAAACGAATCCTGCGAGAAGAAGCCGAGGCACTCGAAGAAGCAGTGCACCTGCTGAATTATGTAGGGTTAAAGGGATTAGGCGATCAGCTTGCAAGCAACCTCCCTTATGGAGCGCAGCGCCGTTTAGAAATCGCCCGTGCTTTAGCGAACCGCCCAAAATTGCTGCTGTTAGATGAACCTACTGCCGGGATGAACCCTAACGAGACGGCAGAAATGATTGAATTTATTCAAAAACTTCGTGATGAGCTGGGAATCACCATCCTTCTCATAGAACATGACATGAAGGTTGTCATGAGTATCAGTGAGAATATAGGTGTGATGGATTTTGGCACCAAAATTGCCGAAGGAACACCAAAAGAAATCCAAAGAAATCCACAAGTAATTGAAGCTTATTTAGGACGGGGAGCCGCAGACGGCTAGCGAGGAAGGATTTTATGGCATTATTAGAAGTTGAAGGGATTCATGCATATTATGGAAATATCCACGCATTAAAGGGTGTTACCATTGAAGTTAAAGAAGGTGAGATTGTAACCTTAATTGGCGCAAATGGTGCTGGGAAAACAACCACGCTAAGATCCATTAGTAAATTGATTCAGCCAAGAACCGGGAAAATCATCTTTGATGGTGAAGATATAACGAATTATAAACCACACGATTTGGTTTATAAGGGGATTGCAATGGTTCCAGAAGGCAGGGGAGTATTTGCGAAACTTTCCGTGGAGGAAAATTTAGAAATGGGGGCGTTTTCCCGGAGTGATGCTCAAGGCATCAAGAAATCTTTCGAACAGGTGTATACTCTTTTTCCAAGGTTGAAAGAGCGTAGAAACCAGGTAGCCGGTACCCTTTCTGGAGGTGAACAGCAGATGCTTGCTACTGGCAGGGCACTGATGACAGCTCCACGTTTGATGTTGATGGATGAGCCATCCATGGGATTGGCTCCCATCCTTGTCGAAAATACTTTTGAAACCATAAAAGAAATTAATCAGGAGGGGACTACAATTCTCCTGGTTGAACAGAATGCGAATATGGCATTTTCGGTGGCGGACCGGGGATATGTCCTCCAAACAGGCGAAATAGTGCTTCAAGACACCTCGGAAGCCCTCAAGAATAATGAAATGGTTCAGAAAGCGTACCTTGGTATGGATTAAGCTGTAATCAAGGACAACACTGGGCGCGGTAGTGATAGAATTTATTTAACTACTGCGCTCTTTTTTTTAAGGAGACCCCATGCTTTTTTTAAACGCAGCTGAAGTTGAAGCCTCGCTGCCAATGTTAGAAGCTATCTCTGCCATGAAGGATGCTTACAGAGCACTATCCGCTGGATCTGTAGATTTGCCATTACGAACGAGGATATCTGTGGAAGATGAAGATGGTGCTGTATTGTTCATGCCAGCATATCTCAAGCACACTGGTCAGCAGGTTATGTGTTTAAAAACAGTGGCAGTTTTTCCTCGTAATGTGGGGAGGAATATACCAACAATTCACGCAGCGGTAGTAGTGCTGAACCCGATAACCGGTCAGATTGAAGCTCTCCTTGAGGGCAGTCGATTGACTGCAATACGAACAGGAGCTGCGTCTGGCGCAGCGACTGATTTACTCGCCAGAGAGGATTCCCCTGTCGGGGCAATCTTTGGGGCGGGGATACAAGGTCGGACCCAGCTCCAAGCTATTTGTTCAGTGCGCAGGCTGGAAAGGGTTTGGATATTTGATCCGAACCAAGAAAATGCACTGAAGCTTGTTGAGGAACTTTCCGGGCAAGGACCAATTCCAAAGGATCTTAGAATTGCGAACTCACCCGAACAAGCGGTTAAAGATGCGGATTTGATCTGTACAGCAACGACCGCAACAACCCCGGTTTTCAGCGATGAGGATCTTAAACCAGGTGTTCACATTAACGGGGTGGGATCATATACCCCTGAAATGATTGAAATTCCTCTGCAAACCATAAAAAGAGCGGCAGTTTATGTGGGATCAAAACAAGGGGTTTTAGCCGAGGCGGGAGAAATTCTGGCTGCGATCGACCAGGGTTTGTTAGGCGCAGATAAGCTGGTGGAACTGGGTGAAGTAATCAATCAGAATAAACCAGGAAGGATTGATCAGGATCAAATTACTTTGTTCAAATCAGTTGGTGTTGCTGTACAAGATGCGGCGGCAGCGTTTTTGGTATTGAAGAATGCCAGAAAGATGAATATAGGCAGTGAGTTGAGCTGGTAATTAATAACACATTGAGTGAAGATCACCGAAAGATCCCAGCTACTGAACCTTGGAATTATTAATTGTGTAAGCAAGGAAAGGAACTATGATAATACCTAAATCAGCAGATGTAATTATCATCGGCGGCGGCGTAATGGGAGCGAGTACAGCGTTTTATTTAGCAGAGCGTGGTTTCTCAGATATTATTCTCCTTGAAAAGGAGGAATTATTTGGACAGGGGGCTACAGGAAGATGTGCTGGTGGTGTCCGTTACCAATTCGCAACCAAGGTGAATATCCAGTTATCTCTGGAAAGTTTACCAATTTTGGATCAATTTAAGGAAGATTTTGGACAATTTGTCGACTATAAACAAGTCGGCTATTTATTCCTCTTAACTGACCCAGAAAATGTGAAGCAATTTGAGGAAAATGTAAAACTCCAACACAGCCTGGGTGTTGAAACAGAATGGCTCTCAGGCGATGAAGTGCGATTACGTTTTCCAATGATGAATCTTGATGATGTTATCGCTGCCACAAATAACGCTAAAGATGGAGTTGTGGATCCGAATGGTGTAGTAATGGGATATATCAATTCAGCCAAGCGGCTGGGAGCAAAGGCGGTTAATAATATTGAAGTGTTAGAGATTCAGATAGAATCCGGACGAGTAACAGGAGTACAGACCAATGAGGGGTATATTTCTTCACCAGTAGTAGTTAATGCTGCAGGTCCTTGGGCAGGAGAGGTAGGAAAAAAAGCTGGGTTAACAATTCCTATCCAGCCGCTTCGAAGACAATGGTTAACGACAACGCGGTTGCCTGATTTGCCAGAAGATTTTCCATTTATGATCGATTTCTCACAATCCTTGTACTTTCATCCAGAAGGGGAAGGATTATTAACCGGGATGTCTAACCCAGATGAAGTAATTGGATTTAACCAAAATATTGATCCAGACTGGGAGTTGGTCCACATTCAAGCAGCGATTGAACGCTTTCCTATGTTAGACCAGGCAGGATTATCGTCACACCTGGCGGGTCTGTACGAAGTCACTCCAGATGCTCATCCAATTATCAGTGGTACTCCTAGAGAAGGTTTTTATATCATTGCAGGATTCTCGGGACATGGATTTATGCATGGTCCTGCAGCTGGAAAATGTATGAGTGAACTCATCCTTGATGGCAGTTCATCTACTGTGGATGTTTCCATGTTGGATTTTGACAGATTCAAGGAGAATCGTCTGATTTATGAATTTAATGTAGTTTAGATGGAGATTAGTCTAAGGAAATTTGCTGTAATAAAATCAAATCTTTCAAGATAGGTGAAAACAGATGCCAAGTGCGGAAATCATAACCATAGGAACAGAACTTCTGCTGGGGGAGATCGTTAACACAAATACCCGGGTAATTGCCCTTGCCCTGCGGAAAGTCGGTGTCGACGTTTATCGCACAGCAAGCATTGGAGACAATCCTGACCGTATTGCACAGATACTCCTGGAAAGTATCTCCAGGGCTGATATTATCATAGCAACTGGGGGTCTCGGTCCAACTGTGGATGATCCCACCCGGCAGGCGATTGCCCAGGCATTTGAACAAGAGCTTATATTTTATCCGGAACTGTGGGATGAAATTGTCAGACGTTTTTCCAAATACGGGATCAAACCCCCAGAGAATAATAAACAACAGGCATATCTTCCGAAAAATGCTGAGAGTCTGCCAAATCCGAGGGGCACAGCTCCCGGCATTTTTCTGGAATTAAATGAGAGTTTGATATTTGCCCTTCCAGGAGTTCCAGTTGAAATGGAAGGGATGATGAATGAGCAAGTAATCCCGAGAATTACCACCAGATACTCGCTCACCGGTGTGATCCTGACTCGTAATATTAAGGTAGAAGGGATTGGTGAATCGCAGATTGACGCCTTGATCAGAGACTTGGAGCAGCTCTCAAACCCAACGGTGGGATTGGCAGCTGCCAAAGGGTACGTCCTGATTCGGATCACTGCCAAAGCTGAAAATGAGGATTTGGCAGATGCCCTTCTCCAGGAATTAGAGGAAGAAATCAATACCCGAATAGCTGATTGGATCGATTCTGATTGAGTAGATTTGAATAACCAACTGACTGATGGAGAAGTAGCAGACTAATCAAGTGTTATGATGCCAGGGTATTGACAAAAAAGAAGATTTGTATAAAATAAGATCAGTATATGAAAAATTGGAGAAACCGAACAAAAATATGTAAACGTCCAGGAGCTAATACGCTCTCTCGGGCGTTTTCTTTTTTCTAGCAGATAAAAAGCCACTCAGTGGCTTTTTTTTTGTCTGGTGGTAAATGACGGATTGCAACCGGATTATTAATTAGGTTAGAGTGACTGAACTGAATTGGCTGATTATCAAATAACTCATTTTTAGGGAGCTTCAAATGATCAGATTCCCAGGATTAATTGATATTCATGTGCATCTGAGAGAACCAGGAGCAACTGACAAAGAGGATTTTTCAACTGGAACAGCCGCAGCTCTTGCGGGAGGAATAACAACTGTGTTTGCGATGCCAAATACCGATCCGCCAATTCTGGATCAGGCATCGTTTTCTGCTGCGGAGGCACTTGCAGAAGCAAAAGCATATTGTGACTATGGAATCTACCTTGGCGCAGCAGAGCATAATGCCCGGGAAGCTGCAGAAGTATCCAACTTAGCTGCAGGGCTGAAATTGTATCTGGATGCTACTTATGGGTCATTGTTGTTGGAGAATTTATCCTCTTGGACAGATCATTTTGAGCAATGGCCACGTTCTCGCCCTATAGTTGCCCATGCAGAACAAAAAACGCTGGCTGCCTTATTGATGTTTTCATATATTCATCAGCGCCCTGTGCATATCTGTCATATATCGCGCAAGGATGAAATCCTATTGATAAAGGAAGCAAAAAGAAGGGGAATTCCTGTTACCTGTGAGGTTACCCCGCATCATCTATTCCTCACGGAAGAGGATGAAAAGAACATGAACCCGGGCAGATCTTTCGTTAGCCCCCGATTGTCTTCACCCTCAGATCAGCAAGCTTTATGGGAGAACCTGGCAATAATTGATTGCATAGCTTCTGATCATGCACCTCACACTCTGAAAGAGAAAGATGGGGAGCATGCCCCTCCTGGTTTCCCTGGTGTAGAAACAACCTTGCCGCTGCTCTTGAACGCAATCCAGGAAGGACGACTAGAGAAGGAAGATATCATTCAGAAGATGTTTGTTAATCCAAAAAAAATATTCTCTCTTCCTGATCAGCAAGATACCTGGGTAGAGATCGATGAAACCCACACCTACCAACTCAATGGATCAGAGCTGTTTACGAAAGTTAAATGGACCCCATTTGAAGGAAAACAAGTCCAGGGTCTTGTTAGACGGGTCGTCATCAGAGGTGTAATTGTTTTTCAGGATGGGGAACCCTTGGTCCAACCCGGGTTCGGAAAGAATGTAAGAAGGAATTATATTGTCTAAGATGAGAATCCATCAAAATACCTTGACTCCGTGTACAGGTCAATGATATTTGCTAGGAGAAGGAGGATAAGATTGAAAAGTAACATTGGGGTAGTGATGATTTTTCTTTATATTTCCTCGATAATCATCGAAATGAAGGATTGAGAGGGGGGAGCTGAGTTGCAGTCATTAGCGGAACATTGTAAGTCTTAGTCGAATACGAAAAGGAGGAATGATAATGATAAAACCCCTTTCCAACCCCCATTTGCCATTTGGTGATCAAAGGACTACTCCCTGGTATGGAAAGTCAATTCTCTCTGTCAAGCAATTCAACCAGGATGACCTGACGTATATTTTTGAAGTTGCCCATGAAATGCGCGAGATGGTTGAACGAGTGGGAACTTTTGACCTCTTAAAAGGTAAAATACTGGTCAATCTATTTTACGAGCCCTCCACCAGAACAGCATCTTCATTTACAGCAGCGATGGAACGTCTGGGAGGTAGCGTAATTCCCATCAATGAAGTGAAATATTCGTCCGTTGCAAAAGGAGAATCCTTGCCTGATACGATTCGGTCTCTGGAATGCTACTCCGATGTTATTGTTTTGAGACATCCAGAAGTAGGTGCGTCAGCATTAGCTGCCCAATACGCCCGGAAACCAATCATTAATGCTGGAGATGGCATTGGGGAGCATCCTACCCAGGCTTTATTAGATCTTTTTACTATCATTGAAGAAAAGGGGAATGTCGACGGTTTGACGGTTACCATGCTGGGAGATTTAAAAAATGGGAGGACGGTCCATTCCCTGTCCCGTTTGCTTTCCTTGTACGATGTCAAGCTCAATTTTGTTTCCCCGGAGATATTACGACTACCCAAGGAAATTAACTCTGAGTTGGAGAGCAAGGGAATTCCCATCCAGGAATTTACTCTCTTAGACCAGGCAATTTCTGAATCTGATGTGCTCTATGTAACCCGGGTCCAAAAAGAGAGATTTGAGGATCCTCAGGATTATGAAAATGTCAAAGGGACTTATATCATAACCTCGCAGTCCCTGGCTGAAGCCAGGGAGGATTTAGTCTTAATGCACCCCTTGCCAAGAGTAGGGGAAATCAGCATGGAGTTGGATGATGATCCCAGGGCTGCCTATTTCCGTCAGATGGAGTATGGTATGTATGTCAGGATGGCATTGTTAGCCATGGTGCTTGGGAAGGCATAACAAACCAGGAGGAATATCCCTTTGAATTCATTTTTTTCGAGGTTAGAAACCCGCATAAAAGAGATTGACTCTCTTCTGTGTGTCGGCCTTGACCCACATAGAGACGATTTGCCTGAAAACAGCGGTCAAGCAGCCCGGGACTTTTGCCTCAGGTTGATAGAACAGACGGCTAGCGTAGCCGCTGCTTATAAACCAAATGCTGCTTTTTTTGAAGTATTGGGTCCTGAAGGCATAATCGCCTTGCAGGATGTTATCAGGCAGATTCCGGAGGAAATCCCTGTAATACTGGATATTAAAAGAGGAGATATATCCTCTACTGCCGATGCATATGCCCAGGCAGCTTTTGGAGTCCTGAAAGCCGATGCTGTTACCATAAATCCCTACCTGGGAAGAGATTCTGTTCTTCCGTTTATCAATAATCCGGAAAAGGGTGCTTTTGTATTGTGCAAAACATCCAATCCGGGAGCGGCTGAACTTCAGGATTTAGTGGTTTCACAGCTGACACATTCTGCGAATTTACAAGGAACAAATCGGGCTTTGTACGAGTGGGTTGCTAATTTTGTCCGGGAATGGAATATCCACGATAATCTTGGTTTGGTCGTGGGGGCAACACAAGTTGAATCCCTGGCAAAGGTGAGACTAAATGATCCCCGGATCTGGATATTAGCTCCCGGAATCGGAGCTCAGGGAGGAAATCTCCAGGCAGCGCTTCGAGCAGGTTTGCGGAAGGATGGAATGGGTATGCTAATCCCAGTATCGAGAGCGATATCCAGAGCATCGGATCCCCGGCTGGAAGCCCAGAAAATCAGAGAAACTATAAATTCTGAACGATTCTCCATTCCCCGGGGAAAACAGATTGCCAAGACTGATACTCTTTCATATTTTAAGCAGTCTATCGCTGCCCGATTGCTGGATATTGGTTGTATTAAATTTGGACAGTATAAATTAAAATCGGGAATTATCAGCCCGGTTTATCTTGATTTGCGAAAGTTAACATCTTACCCTGATTTATTACTTCAGGTTGGTCGTGCGTATTGGAGTTTGTTGGCGCCGCTGGATTTCGATCATCTGGCGGCTTTACCCT
Source organism: Anaerolineales bacterium (assembly GCA_049644685.1). GTDB lineage: Bacteria > Chloroflexota > Anaerolineae > Anaerolineales > UBA11858 > B10-G9. The sequence continues at coordinate 28,345 of JBARSJ010000040.1, read as the reverse complement.
ATGCGGGTATGCCTGTTGCTACTGCGGTGAGTTTGCTTGGTAATTGGTCCATGGTATATCCCCGCAAAGAAGAGAAATCCTACGGTACAGGAGCGCAAGTGGAAGGGGTATTTTCAGCAGGGGAAACAGCAGTTGTGATCGATGATTTGATCACAACTGGGGGCAGTAAGCTGGAAGCTATTAAAAAATTAACGGATAACGGGTTAATTATCAAGGATATTGTAGTTTTAATTGACCGCAGCAATAATGCCCAGGATGAACTGAAACAGCTAGGATATCAACTTCACGCTTTCTTAACTCTCTCAGATCTCCTTACCTATTACCAGGAAACAGATCTAGTGGAGAAGGAGATGATCTCCAAGGTCAGGCGATTTTTGAATGGAGAATAATGATTATCATGATTATATTCAGGGAATAAAAGATTTCTGGCATTGACTGATGAGGATCATTGATGTATCGACGAATCCGACCATTGCTTTTTAATATTGAGCCTGAACGGGCTCATGATCTGATATTAAGTTTGATGGGCGCAGCGGGTTTTCTATCCCCCATAATAAATATTCTCCGGAAATTTTATTTCCCGAAAATCTACAATCCGGTTGAGTTTGCGGGATTATCGTTTCCAAATCCGGTAGGGCTAGCTGCCGGATATGACAAGAATGGTATTTCCTGGCGGGGATTATCCTTGTTGGGCTTTGGTCATATTGAAATTGGAACGGTGACACCGCGTCCTCAAGAAGGCAATCCAAAACCGAGGATTTTCCGGATTCCCCAGGAGGAAGCTATTATCAACCGGATGGGGTTCCCTGGAAAAGGAGCGGAATTTGCTCAAAAAATGATTCCAATGCCTGGCAGTTCACTGGCAAGGGATAACATTATCCTGGGAATGAATATTGGCAAGAATAAAGATACACTCATTCAAGATGCAGCCCAGGATTATATTGACTGCCTACGATTGTTTTACGACAGAGTGGATTATTTTGCTGTAAATGTCAGTTCCCCTAATACCATGGGACTGCGAAAATTGCAGGAAAGGGATCTACTGGAAGGATTGCTCCAGGAGTTGATGTCAGAGCGAGATAGATTGCAGTTGGAATTGGACAAACCACTGCCCGTATTTGTCAAACTTTCCCCAGATCTATCCGATCACGAATTGGATGATGCCCTGGAGGCTATTAGTGGAACATCGGTTGATGGCGTGATCGCAGCCAATACAACAATTTATAGAGAGAACCTTCTGGTTTCGGATCCTGGAGAAGAAGGGGGATTAAGCGGTAAACCTGTCAAAGAGCTGAGCACATCCATGATCAGAAAGATCCATCGTCGAACTGCGGGTACTTTGCCGATTATTGGCGTAGGCGGGATCAGCTCTCCAGACGATGCCCTTGAAAAAATGGAAGCTGGGGCGGGACTTGTTCAGATATATAGCGGGTTGATTTTCCAAGGCCCCCGCTTGGTCCGGGATTTACTGGAAAACCTATAACAGGAGGGATTTCGCAGCTACCCCCAGATGAACATTGCCGCTGCCCCAGCCGTTAGAGGAATGATCAGGCCGATACCCCAGCGGATCACAGTAAAGCGCCAACCCATAAATGGAAGCTCAAAGCTAAGAGTCAACAAGGATTGAGTAGACCAGCTAGTGATTATTGTGATTACGGATGCCAGGCCTGCTCCAGCCTCAAAGAGGATGGCTATGAGAGGAAATACAACGTAAGGTCCCCCGGGGAGCATCATTCCAATAAATTCTGCCAGCAGTATTCCTCGCCATCCGGCATTTGGACCGATCCAGGTTTTAACCAGTTCATCCGGAGAGAGGATATTTACAAATCCGACAATAATAAATGCCAGAATAAGCAGCAGGGCATTTTGTTTTGTTGTTTCCCAGGCAAGTAATCCACCTCGTTTAACTGTGTCAGTTCCTTCTTTCCAGCTGTAGAGGAATAAGACCCCGGCGATACACCAGAGAACAATTGTCGCCGAATTCATAAGTCAATATTCTCCCGGATGTTCTTAATCCTTTTCCCAAACATTCTTTCGGCGAAAATTCCCATCAGGGGGGGGATAAGGAAAGTGATCAGAAATCGGCGAATAGTTATCGTTGTCCCCAAAATAGCAAATTCCAGGGGAAGCCTGGATACTGACCATAAATTTTTTGCCGATACAAAAGCGATGAGGACTCCCAACCCCGCGCCTGATTTTAGAAGGGCACTGGCGATTGGGTAATAAGCATATGGACCTCCGGGTATTAAACCACCTCCCAGGCAAGCCAACAGGATGCCTTTTATCCCTGCATCTGCGCCTAACCAGCGATTAATGAACTCTTTCTTTACCAGGGCTTGCAAAAAACCGGCGGTTAGAAATGCAGCTACAAGCAAGGGGAGTTCTCGCCAGAGAATTTTAATTCCTTGGAGCAATCCTGCCAGGACCAAAGTCCATCCTGCCTGGAGGTAAGCCAAAACACCCAGGAAGATAATAACGACCAGTAATAAGAAATGGATCTGGAATTTCTTAATTGTGGATAGCATTTTAGTGTTTTTTATGCTTCGTAGGGCAGGGTAATAGTAAATGTAGTGCCGACATCTACTTTGCTGGTAAAATCTATCTCTCCCCCATGTCCGTGTATGATTTGTTTTACAACTGATAAGCCGAGACCGGTTCCTGGGACTTGGTCCCGGTGACTTCGTACCCGGTAGAATTTTTCAAATATTTTTGATCGTTCATCTTCCGGGATACCCAATCCGGTATCAGAAATTATGATTACAAGCTGATCCTGTGTTGCTTTTGCTGTAAGAATAATTTCTCCCTTAATTTTATTAAATTTAACAGCATTGTTCAACAGATTGATAAATGCCTGCTTTAGCTGTTTCCGGTCTCCCCGAATTCGGGGAAGGGTATCAGGAAGATCCAGAATAAACAGCAGATTTAGCTTATGAGCCTCATTGATAACTATTTCGTGACACTCAATCAATAAATCCCTGATATCAAATTCATTTACGTTATATTGTTTTCTTCCCGATTCCAGGCGGGCTAAATCTAAAAAGGAGCTGGACATATCTGAGAGGGCTTCAATTTCTGCCTCCAATATACCAATCATCTTTTTCTTTTGATCTTCGTGAACCCGGTTGCTTTTTAATAAATGAGCTGCTGCACTTAATGCCGATAATGGTGTGCGGATTTGATGAACAAATTCCCCAATTAAATCCGATTGCAGGAATAAGCGGGAATTTTCAATCGCCACAGTTGCCTGGGCGCCTAAGGCCAGCAGTACATCCTCATCTTCCTTATTAAAATCTCCAGCTCTTTTATTAATCACTTCCAGAACACCAATTACATTACCCTTGGATATTAGTGGAATGCCTAAGAGAGAACTGCATTCGATGTTGGTTATTTTACCAATGTAATTAAAATGCCTTTTATCCTTTTGGGGATTATCAACAATTAGTGGTTTTTGATGATTAACGATCCATCCCGCGATACTTTCATTCAGGGGTACAATCGTACCTCTTTTAAGTTGGGAATCTAAATTGGTCGCCGCCTGAAAATATAAGGTCTTCTTGTTCGGATCATACATCAGTATAGAAGCTTCTTTTGCATCTGTAACTTCGCAGGCAGCCCGGACAATTTTAGAAAGAAGAATATTCAGGTCTAGCTCCGAAGCCAAGTCACAGGAAATATTAATTAGTTTTTGGTATCTAATCAGAAGAGTGGAATGGGCTTTATTTTTTTTCATCTAGAACCTTATTTTCTATGATCGGCACCAACTCTTCCAGATCCCCTTGAATGGAAACCTCTGCCAGGTCGTCCAGGTGAGTACAGGTGCGGTTGATAATTATCAGCTTTGCTCCGGATCCTAGAGCTGAATAGGGAAGATCACAAACAGGAGTGACTGTTAACGAAGATCCCAGGATCAACAGCAGGTCACATTTTGAGATTTCTTCCCTGGCTTGCTTCCATTTTTCAGCCGGGAGTTGTTCTTCGTAGAGAATAATATCAGGTTTTAAGAGGTTGCCGCATTCGGGACAGGCAGGGATGTCAGAGTTATCCAGAAGTGTATTTATCAATTCAACGGTTGCTTCAATTTGTTGGAAACAGCCAAGGCAGCTGAGAGTTTGATATGTTCCGTGCACTTCAATTACACTATTTGAGCCTGCCCTCTGATGCAGTGAATCAATATTCTGGGTGATGATGGATTGAAGGTAATTTTGTTCTTCCAGATTCGCAAGAGATAAATGTGCGGGATTAGGAGTTGCTTGGAACAAATTCTTGATAAAGGGACGAAGCCAGTTAAAAAAGCGCTCAGGGTTAGAACGGAAAGCGCTTAGGGATGCTACCTCCATTGGTGAATAACGTGTCCAGATTCCGCTTCCAGGGGAACGGAAATCCGGTATACCGGACGGAGTAGATATGCCTGCGCCAGTTAAAGCAACACAATATTTGGCATCAAATATCAATTGGGAGGCAAGATCAATTTGATTTATCTTCTCTGCGGAGGGAAGCACCATGCTTTTTATTCTAGGATAGATTGAGTTAACTCGCGGAATTGATCTGCTGTCAAGCTGTCCTCTGCACGCTGCACAATCGGTGAGTTGGTTGCCGCGGCCTGATATGCCAATTCCGGTACTGGGGTGAAGATTTGATCTATCTTTCTTTCCAATTGATTCTCTGCTTGTTCCCAACTGAGCTGTACTCCGGAACGCTGCCTGTTGACCAATATAATTGTGAATCGACCTTCTCCTATACCGTTGTTGATCAGGTCCTGTATTAGGATTCTGGTTTGGGTTATATTACCCGGAGATGGTTCAAGGCAGATCAGGATTTTATCGCATTCTGGAAGAACTCTGGAGGTTATTGGGGATAACGATGGACCTAAATCTAGAATTGTATAGTCGGCATGATTTCGCAATTCTTGCGCGATCTGAAAGAACTTTTCTGCCTGGGTGATGTATTTTGAGTCAGATGGGTGGTGGGAAGACAATAGAGTCTTGATACCGGATTTATGGTCCAGTAAGGAATTTGCCATCTCGGAATGTATATCAATTTCCGGATCTTCCTCGAGCATTTTGATCATCCCGCTTGTATTCTGGACGTCCAGATCCATGCTGATTGTGCCCTGGCCAGGTCTGAAATCTGACAGGATGGTGGGCTTTTCTGATTGTTTGCGAATCTCTATTGCTAAATTAGTTGCCAGCGTTGAAATTCCGATCCCCCCTTTAGCGGAAACAATTCCTATTAAACTTCCCTTTTTAGCAGGGATAACCTGGGCAGTGGATAATCTCTGGGGTGCCCGCTTGAGGATTGAATTTACCTGGGCGAATAATTCTCTGGGTCTGGCAGGTTTAGTGATATATGCGTCTGCCCCGGCTTCCAATCCTTCCACTTTGTCATCGACCTGACTTCTGGCGGTGAACATAATGATCGGGATGGATTCAGTTTCCGGCGAAGAACGAACTGTCCGGGCAATTTCGTATCCATTGATATCCGGGATCATGATATCAAGCAGGATTAAATCCGGATTCTCGTCTTTTGCTAGCTGAAGACCTTTATTGCCGGTGGTTGAGGCCAGGATTCTGAAACCTTTCCTCTCGAGCATGATACCTACCAGCTTCAGAGTATCAATATCATCGTCAATAATCAATATAGTTTGGGCCATAAAGTACCTCGGGATAACCCAGTAAACCCTATTAATACAATATACCATAGATTATAATTGGAAAATGATTATCAGCGCGGTAGAAATGACCCTCCGAAAAATAAATAAACCTGTTGTGGTAGGTGTCTCCGGAGGACCAGATAGTATGGCTCTTCTGCATGCCATGGCGGAATTGAACCTGTCACCTGTTGCTGCTCACTATAATCACGGGCTTAGGGAAGAGGCTGATCAGGAAGCGGAATTTGTCCGGAAAGTCGCCGATACTTTAGGTGTACCATTTCGTGAGGAGTCTGGAGATGTACGATTGTTTTCTGAGGAAAGAGGTCTATCGATTGAGGAAGCTGCCAGAATTCTTCGGTATCAATTTCTATTCCGGACGGCAGTCGATCTCCAAGCCGGCGCAGTCGCGGTTGCTCATCAGGCGAATGATCAGGTTGAAACTGTTTTGATGAATTTGCTGCGCGGGACAGGCATGAAGGGGATGCTGGGAATGCAGACAGTGAGTTTACCTAATCAGTGGAGTGAAGCTATCCCTCTGATCAGACCGTTCCTGGAAGTTTGGAAAGAGCAGATCTTGGATTATCTGAATGAAAATCAATTTTCAGCCCTAACCGATCCTTCAAATGAGGAATTGATATATCAGAGAAACAAGATTCGTCATGAGTTGGTTCCTCTTTTGGAGAATATAACCTCTGGGTTCCGACAGCGGCTGCTCCAGACCGCCAAGATATTAAATGCTGATGATATCGCCCTGGAAAATCTCACTGAAAAAGCCTGGGATTCTTGCATAAATAGCCAGGGCACTAGCTATATTCGATTTGCCAGAGATTCATTCCTGAAATTTCCTCAGGCCATTAAGCGGCGTTTGATCAGGAAGGCATTACAAAATCTCCGCCCGGATTTCCGGGACCTTGGTTTTCAACAGGTGGAAAGGGTGCTTGATTTTTTGCGGGATCCGAAGCAAAAATCAACAAATTGGGTTGCAAAAGTAAATCTCTCTCAATCTCCGAATAAAATTGTTTTTTCAACCTGGGAAACTGACCTGGTGAAGAATCAATTCCCACAGTTAATGGATCATGAGCAGGTTTCCTGTCCCCTTGAGGGAGAGATAAATTTGGGAAATGGCTGGTTTTTCGCAGTTCAACCGATAAGCTATTCTCTACATCATTTTAACAAGAATGGTTTTCCAAACGATGATTTTATGGTTTGGGTTGATAGCGATTCTGTGAATGAGGGTTTATTTATCAGAGGCCGGAGAGAGGGTGATTTGTTTTCCCCCCTGGGAATGGAGGGAAAATCTATGAAAGTATCAGATTTAATGATAAATGAGAAAATACCGTCGGCTTTTCGCACCTTATGGCCCCTGATTGTCACTGGGGATACTATTCTCTGGGTGCCGGGGGGGCGGTTAGGTCATGCAGCCAGAATTACTGAAGGTACAAAATCCCTGTTGAAATTGGAATTTTACAAAAGATAAATTTGCTCCGGGATAGAGGTCAGACTTCTTCTGCGAGTTCCACTGGCGCGCGCTCTTCAATTTCAGGGCTGCTTAAGGTATGCAGTTTTCGGCTAACTTCACGCCATTGAACTTCGGAAATTCCTAATTTCTGCCTGATTTTATTTTGATCCATTCTTGCCTGCCAATCTTGAACGGCACAGGTCCAGCGGCACATGGAAAAAGAGACCCTTTTTGTAATCCCTGCATCTTTCCCTAAATCTTCCAGGACGTATTCCAACATCCTGGCTGACCAGGGGAACAAAGTATCATTGAGATCGTGAAGCGCTCGGTACTCATGATAAGCATCGATCCAATCCTGAGGTAGAGGTATTTTTCGTTCTTTATACCGGTTCTGAGGGTTGGCATAGCGGATAAAAACCAGAGGTCCTTCCGGAGCATCCATTTGAATGTGATTCGGACTTAAAGAGAGACATTCGCCCTTTTTTATTCCGGTATTCAGCAGCAGTGAGAATAGCAAGTAGGAACGAAGATCAGGATTTTCTTTCAGGCGGTAGGACTCAGCAGTATTCAGAATCTGGGAAACTTCCTCGGGAGTAAGGACCTCGGGCAGGGGGCTTCTGACAGATTTTTGGATTACTTTTTCAGCTGGATTTATCGAAATTGCTCCGCCTTCATGGAGCCAGCGGAAAAATGATTTGAGGGAAGTTATCCGGCGAGCCAGGGTTTTTGGACTGCAAGGCACACCTCTTTCATGTTCCATCCACCTCAGGAAGTTGTTAATGTCTGCCAGACTGATCTCTCCCACCTGCCTGTCAGGGGGCAGATAGGACGCTAACAGCCGTAAATCACCCAGGAAGGCAATAATAGTGTGCGGAGAGCTACCTTGATCCCCCAGGAAGATTTCCCAGGCTTGTAAGGCAGGGGCAAGGGTAGTTTGGGAGCTGATGTGGGCTGTGGATTCGTTGATCATGTCCGAAATCCTTTCGTATAGTCAATATGGGATAAGTGTACACGAGCTGAAGTGCCTTGTCAATAGAAAATGACCGGCTGCCCAAAATTCAGCTGCACATTAATCTAATTACAGCGCCGCTGTTTTCCTGAGTATTACTGATTAGGGATTTTGCAGGGTAACTGTTCCAGCTTTGGTCTCAATGGTAATAGTCAATTTAGGTCCCTGGCCTTCCTGGATGTACTCATTACCGGATTCCTGCCAATTTCCTGAGGTGAAAACCTTTGATAGGGGACCTTCAAAATTAACTTCCGCTTGAATACCTTCAGGTACAGAAATAACCAGCCTGCTTAAACCGGTTTCAATAAATACCGAAGCATCCCGCTGCAATATTCCTGAAAAATCCAATGAGTAATTACCGGCTCCACTTTGGAATATCATCGTTTGGAAGTTGGCATTTGCCAGCTTTTCCATGGTGATATTGGACGCCCCGGTTTCATATCGGAAGCTATTCATAGCAACTGCATTTGGGGTTGAAAATTTTAGTTTTACAGTTGCAGCCCCATCTGAAATGTGGAGATCTGTGAGAGAAAGTCCGCCAAACTCATACTCTCCACTGTATCCTCCAGCTTTAATTGCCAGTTCAATTGGGTAACTCGCGATTGCGACATTCCATTCGTTTTTAATTGAGCCATCAATTGTAGGAATTGTATTTAATTTCAGGTTTCCCTGCTTCAAAGTTACACCGGTTTCATCAACCGTGATTTCTGGTTTAAAATCGGCAATGTTGTAGGTAGCAGTACCGGATAAAAGGTCAGCGCCTGGATTTGGCAGCAGGGTCATTTTTCCAGCGCCAAAGGATAGATTTAGATCCAGGGGAGAGGGATAATCCGGTATTGGTACCTGGATAATCTCGGTAACTGTGGGACCTGTTTTGGTTTCTGTTTTAAAGGGAAGTTCAATATTGATTCCGCAGCCGGATAGGGTCACGGTGAGCAGCATAGATAATATTACAGCTATGGTTGTCCATTTCATGATAATTCTCCTCAGCCAAACAGGCTGAATTATGTTGAATCTATTGGTTTTAACAGTGCAGGATTCATTCCAAAGGGAAAATTGGTTCCTGGTCGCCCAGAACCGGTTCAGGATGAGTAAGGTGAACCTGGATGAAGGCTACCAGGCTGGCTGGTATTTCGCGGATACTCCAATAGTCGGAGTCCTTATAAGTCCTCATATCAGCTGATACCCCCACTGACTGTAATCCTAATGAATTGCAGGTATAAAGAGCTCTGGGTAGATGGAATTGCTGAGTAACAAGAATGGCCTCAGAGAGTTGGAATATCTCTTTGGCACGGTAGCAAGTATCATACGTCCTGCGCCCCGCATAATCCAGAATTATGTCCTCTTCCGGGACGCCAATTTGCATTGCGTAGTTTTTCATTGCTCCAGGTTCGTTGTAATTTAAGAAACGGTTATCCCCGCTCATTAGTATTTTTTCAACTTTACCGGCAGCATACAGTTTTGAAGCAGTAAATACCCGGTCCTCAAGTACAGCGGTTGGTCCACCGTCAACGGTTAAACCAGCGCCAAATACGATCGCTGCTTTGAAAGTGCCAACCGTATCATCCGTATAGACCCTGCTTGAAGCATAGCGAATCATGATAAATCTTGGGGCTCCAATCAGGATGATTAAACCCAGAATTATTAATTGGATCATTTTTTTTATTTTCTTAAACACGAGCGCATTGTACCACGGTTGGAGAGAGATCACAGGAAAGAGGAAAACTAGACAGGGGCAGCAGAATATTCAAGATATGGGGCAATATATTAAAACGATTGAAGGATATTATCGTCCCGGATTATTCCTGAAAGCTTCGGATAGTTTCCTGGTAAATTTGGGAAATTGGTATTCCGTGCTCTTGCGCAGCTCTGCGGCAATCTTCGAATTCCGGAGAAATCTTATTCTGATCTGGGCTGATTTCAGCAATTTTTATCCGGATTTTGCCGTAGGGGGTTTCCACTTCCCGGATGGTTCGCGGCAAGGTATAGCGATCTACCAGGAATTGCTTTATCCCCAGCGTGGTAGTTTCCCGGAATAATAATGATTTCATAGTGTCAACACCAGAAGGTTCACAAAGCACCTGAATTTGAGTGCCTGGTCGGTTTTTTTTCATTTGAATAGGTGTTAATGTCACATCCAAAGCGCCGGCTGAAAAAAGGGATTCTATCACATATGGATAGATTTCCGGGTTGAGATCATCCAGGTTTGTTTCCAGTACAGCCAGGCGATCGATGATCCCAGAATCTACTGATGGAATTTCCCCGATCAGGATGCGCAGCAAATTTGGGATTGGCAAATCTCTTCCTCCAGCGCCATATCCAACAGTTTCCAGAACCAGGGGCGGGGCAGGACCAAAATCATCCACAAGTTCAGCCAGCAAGGCAGCTCCTGTAGGGGTGACAAGTTCCGCGTCGATATCCCTCCCGTAAACTGGTATCCCTTTCAGTAGGGCAATAGTCGCAGGGGCAGGAAGCGGTATCTGACCGTGGGCACCCTTGATGAAGCCTTTCCCCAAGGGAACCGGGGAAGCGTAGATTTTTGAAATCTCCAGATGCTCCAGTGCTAATAATGTACCGGTGATATCGATAATCGTATCTGTTCCGCCTAATTCATGCAGGTGAACTTGATCGATTGATTTATTATGGATAGCCGCTTCTGTTTCAGCAATTCTTTCGAAGATCTGTAAAGCCCTGTTTTGAACCGTTTGGGGCAGGGAGCTTTTTTGAATGATATCCTTGATCTCTTTTAAGTGCCTCTCGGGAGGTTGTTCAGTTACCAGGACATCCACTTTTGTGGCGCAAAAACCGTTTTTAACTACGATTTTTGCCTGGATGTCAAATTCAGTGAGGTTTAAACCCGCCAGCAGCTCCTTGAGTTTATCAAGGGACAATCCCGCATCCACCATCGCTCCCAAAATCATATCCCCGCTTGCTCCCCCGATTAAATCAAAATAGAGAACCTTCATTTTTGAATTCTCCTTAGAATCAAGTGAGCATAAACTGCTGCGCCGAAGCCATTATCAATATTTACCACTGCAATGCCGGGGGAGCAGGCGTTTAACATGGCCAGCAAGGCAGATACACCCTGAAAGTTTGCTCCATATCCGACGCTGGTAGGGACACCAACTACAGGACATGAGACCAGGCCGCCAACTACACTCGTTAAGGCGCCTTCCATCCCTGCCACACTGATGATCACATCGGCATCCGCTAGTAATGCATGTTGATCAAGCAGGCGGTGAACCCCGGCTACTCCGACATCATAGGCGCGGATCACACGATTTCCAAGAAATTCCAGGGTTTGGGCTGCTTCTTCGGCAATTGGCTGATCCGAAGTGCCCCCGGAGACAATCATAGCATAAGGACTCTCTTCATCCGGTCCTCTAAAATCACCACGGGATAATTTCAGCAGCTTCGATTTGGAATCGTAAATAGCATCTGGCAGCTTCTCCAGGACATATGCGGCAATTTCTGGTGAGACCCGGGTTCCCAGCACACGATCATGATGGTCCCAGAGCCGTTCCAAGATCGTTGCCACTTGATCCGGAGTTTTGTTCTCGCAGTAAACTACTTCTGGGAGTCCTTGTCGCAAATCCCGATGCAGATCAAGTCGGGCATATTCCAGATTCTCATAAGGAAGCGACTGCAGGCGCTTTAACGCCTGGTTAACTGTGATTTCTCCTGATTGGACATCCGATAATAATTGTTCCAGTTTATTTCGATCCATAAGAATTAATTACCTCATTCATGCTTCCGGAGCGGAATCCTTTTAAATCCAGAGTCGTATAAGAAAATCCTATTTCTTCAAACCCTTTGGTAATTCCAGAACGGTTTCCCATTACCTGATCGAACACTTCGGGAGGGACTTCAATTCTGGCTAATTTACCGTGATGGCGGACCCGGAGTTGACGAAATCCCAGACTGAACAGGAAATCTTCAGCCTCTTCGATTTCTTTTAAAAGAGAGGAAGTGATTTCCACTCCATAAGGTATGCGGGATGCGAGACAGGCTGAAGAAGGCTTATCCCAGTTAGGCAGACCTATCTTGCGAGCCAGTTCCCGGATTTCATTTTTTGATAATCCTGCTTCTTGAAGCGGACTGCGGACACCCTGCTCTAATGCTGCCTGCTGTCCGGGACGGTGATCAGAAAGGTCATCAGCATTGCTGCCGTCCAAGATATGGTGAAAATTGTTTTCAGCAGCATAATTTCTTAATAAAATAAAACGGTGATCTTTGCAGAAATAGCATTTTTGAGCTGTATTCGCCAAAAAATCAGGCAGGGTCATTTCCTGGCTTTCCATCTCAACCAGCTGGATACCCAGCTTTAAAGCAATCTCTCTTGCTTCATTCAGTTCTCGATTTGGAAGAGTTGGCGATAGCACAATAACGGCGGTAACCTTATCTCCTAACACATCCTGGGCTGTTTTGACCAGAAAAGTGCTGTCCACGCCCCCAGAATAGGCAATTAGCACTTTATCCATGCTGGAAAAAATATCTTTCAGCTGTTCCATCTTTTGTTTCATGCAACATAGTCTACCATAAAGGTTAAATACAACGATCCGTAATCCTTCAAGGATTACGGATCGTTGTATTTAATGTTGATTTATAGATTTAGACCATTCGTTCACGGACCACGGAGCTGATATAGTCCATCAGAGCTACTACAACCGCAATTGCCAGCATTTGGGCGCTTGCTCCCCGGTAATCAAGCAGGTTGATATTCTGCTGGAGCAGGAAACCGATCCCGCCGCCGCCCACAAAACCGATGATGGTGGACATGCGGACATTGATATCCCAGCGGTACATTGTAAAGGAAATGTAAGGGGAGACAATTTGGGGAACTACTGCATAAACAATGGTTTGTAATCGATTTGCACCGGTAGCCTGGACAGCTTCCAGAGGTCCAGGCAGGATACTTTCCACCTGCTCTGAATACAGTTTTGCCAGGGCTGCTAAGGTATGCAGCGCTAAAGCCAGGGATCCAGCAAAGGGACCGATGCCAACCCAGATTACAAAGACAATCGCCATTACCAGTGATTCTACAGATCGGGTCCCATTGAGAATAGTACGGGTGATGAAATAAATCACCATTCCTGTCGGTAAGGCTTGTTTTGGAGTGGAAATGATTGCCAGAACCAAACCAATCACGGCGCCAATTCCTGCTGGCCAGTAAAGAGTCTTGCTGAGATTACCGATCTGATAAAGCCAGTCAATCCCGGCACCGATCAGACCGAATAACACGGCCCCGGCCAGTGCTGCAGTGACCAAGTTAACTACTTTCACGATACCTGCTGAACCTTTGTCACTGATATTTTGACCTATCTTTCCTAATATGCTGCCCACAACTGCGCCTGTTCCCAAGGCGGCTGCCGCGGGGATGAGTAAGGGTGATGCTTCACCCAGCTGATACAAAAAGTTGCCTATGAAACCGAATGCACCCAGTGGTGTAACGAGCGCTAATCCAACCGACCGAGAAAGTGTTTCCAGGAAAAGCAGCGATGCAATGGATAATACAGCGGCAAGGATAAAAATAAGGATCCTGAGTATCTTCGATATGACTGATCTTGGTTCTGTGTCAGCTGGTTTTATACTCCAGCGCAGGATCAGGTAAATCAGGACAGGACCGACAATAAGCCCACCCAGGGCGAGGAGAGAGTTATCAAGAAAAGGTGTGAGCAAATTCCTGATCAAGCTAGCAGTCAGGAAGCCGAGAAAAATACCTACAGGCCATCCGATGATTGAGAACGCCATACTGGTTAACGGACTTTTGTTCTCAGCCATCAAATTGCGGGCTGCCAGGAAACTGACGGGGATGGCAACCGCTGTACCTATTGCTGTTGCCAGCAGAGCCATGAATACCGTCTCAACGATCTTCTCCCAGGTCACCTTGGCGGTCTCTGTTAACTTTGGTCCCCCTACTTGAAGTCTTGCTGTGGCCCGGATGATCTGGGCTTCCGTGACCGGCTGCCTGGTGGGGATTTCCACTTCCATCTGGAAATATCCTTCCCCGTCGATTTCAAAACTTCCCAATTGTTTTTTAACTCCAGAGGCAGTTACAAAATTCAAGGGACCTTTGGAATTTGGTGCAAAATTAAAACCTTCAATAATAACAGTCTCTTTTGGAGAGGCACAATAAACGCTGGCGATCAGATATGGTTGATTCGGTTCGGGTTCCGGGATCTCGATATCCTGATCTTCAGGGCAGGGAAGATAAAATGGAATGTCAATATCTATGTCTTCCGTGTCATATTCAATAATGTCTGGTCTTACCAGGGCACGAATAACTCTTTTTAATTGGGTCAAGCGGTCTTCAGAACGGGTGGTTTCAAAGTTGACTTTCGTAACCTGGACACCGTACGCAAAAACTACAACTACCAGGAGTACACTCAGGGCAGTCCCTAATGATCGCAGCAGAGATGGTTTTTTCTTATTCATAAAGCTATCCTTAACCTACCCGTTCAGCTTCTTTGCCATAGATTTCCTTGAACTTTTCATCATCAATATCTTTCGGGGATCCATCAAACATGAGTTTTCCCTCATTAAGTGCTATAGCCCGGTCTGCGTAACGGTGTACCAGATCCAGAAAGTGCAGACTGCAAAGTACCATAACACCGTCTTCTTTATTGATGGTCTCCAGGTACTGCATGATGCTGTGAGCCAATACAGGATCAAGGCTGGCGACTGGTTCATCTGCCAGGATGATTTCCGGTTCCTGCATCATTGCTCTGGCAATGCCAACACGCTGCTGCTGCCCGCCGCTGAGCTCATCAGCCCGTTTATAGGCCTGATCAGTGATGCTGACTCGATCTAACTGTTTGAACGCCAGCTCCATATCGCTTTTTGGGAAGCGGTTGAGTAAACTCATGGCTGGATTCACGTAGCCCAGGCGTCCTGCTAGGATATTGGTAATCACCCTCGATCGGGAGACAAGATTAAAATGCTGGAAGATCATGCCTATTTTCCGGCGGATGCGCAGCATTTCGTCCTGGCTGGCTGCAGTGATATCTTCCCCTTTCCAGATGATTTGACCATCAGTGGGTTCGATCAGGCGGTTGATGCAGCGCAGCAGGGTGGATTTTCCTGAGCCGCTCAGACCAATGACTGCCAGGAATTCTCCAGGTTTAACGGTGAAACTGACATCGTATAAGGCCTGAGTACCCCCCTCATATATTTTTGTGAGGTTTTTTATCTCTAACATAGGATTTAATTCACTTAGCCCCGGACTTTTAGTCCGGGGCTATGATTGTTATTAAGAAAAAGGATTACTCGCCAATGTTCTCCAGGGTGATTCCCTGAGCTTCCATCATGATCCGGATTCCATCAAAGTTTTCATCAAAGATGGGACCTACACCGGTCCAGTCGTAGAAGCGTTCGTTGCAGAGGGTTTGTTCACAAGGCTCTGATGCAACGTACGCGGTGATGGCATCGATGATAATTTGCCTGAGTTCTTCTGGGAAGTCGGGGGAGAAGGACATGGTGTCGTTGGGGATCTCGGGTGAGAGTCCCAGAATGCGGACTTTCTGGACTACGTCCGGTGCTTCCCCACTGATGGCGGCGCGGGCATCGAGTACGCGATATTCACCGCAATACAGTTTGCCTTCTTCTGTCACGCCGCAATCTGGAACTAACTCATCAGGAATATCGGGATCCATATCAATGGTCCAGTTTCCTTCCGGCAGCAAAGGAGCACTGAAGTAGGCGGTAGCGAAATCTGCTTCGCCATTGTAAACGGCTTTCACAGATTGCGGATGACCACCAGCTTCGATGGTTTCACCAACAGTAATCCCAAGATCAGCGTACAGAGCTTGAGGATAGAGGTATCCAGAGGTGGAGGTGGCATCCGGGTAAGCCCAGGAGGCGCCTTCCAGGTCAGCAAGAGTTTGGAAATCGCTGTCGCGGGCAACAACGAACATAGTCCAGTAAACATTCCAGCCATAGCGTTCGGAAGCCAATCCGGGTTCCACACCACAGAGCTGATTGGCAAGAGCGTATCCCATAGCGGGGATAAAGCCAATAGTGTCTTTGGGGGACGCGCACATCTCTTCGATGGTGGCTGCGTAGGATGTTGGAACGCTGACTTCAAAGTACAGACCGGTGGCTTCGTGCAAAGCCTGCTCGATTAATTCGCCGCCAGCGATCATGAAGTCAACATCTACTGAAGGTACAAAGAGAACTTTGATGGGTTTATTTTCGGCCTCACCAGGCTCACCGCCGCAGGCGCTAAGCAGGAGAGAACCCACGATCAAGAGGGCGATTAGCACCCAAAAGAAACGTTTCGTTTTCATTCTTCTAACTCCTTACATATAGATTGGATGAAATTGGGGATAAAGTGGGAAATTTGAGATATCACCTCCTTAAATACTCCTCGATTTGTGGGTTTATTGGATGTTGTGCTGATTTGATCCATAACAAGGGAATAATTACTAACCAATGAACCTTGAACAATTAATTCGTTATTGAGATGCAGAGTCAAATTTTGTGAAAGTTGATCTTTCATAAAGACGCATAAGACATACCTAACTATCATAATCATTTTCTTTGATTCTAACAAGGATGAACTTCACTGAATTTCTGCTATTGGTTAGATAAGAAGGATTCTCTAAGTGATAATTATCATAACTTGCCTGGTTGGTTTAAAGAGGTTAAAATGCAAAATATGAAAAAAAATTCCCCGGTCAATTATCAGGAAGCGCTGGATTACATCTACAGTTTTGTGGATTACAGCAGAACTCATCAAGCCAACCTTAGTCCAGAGAATTTTGATTTATCCCGCATGGTGGATTTTTTAAACCTGCTCGGGACTCCCCACCAGAAATTTCCATCTATGCATATTGCAGGAAGTAAAGGCAAAGGCTCAGTGAGCGCATTCTGTTCTTCAGTTTTACAGGCTGCTGGGTTCAAGGTGGGTTTGTATACCTCCCCGCATTTAAAGGATTTTGAAGAGCGAATGCAAATCAACCAGGTACCGATACCTAGAAATACTCTGGCTGAATATGTTGAGGAGATCAAACCCGCCGTAGAATCTGTCCCCGAACTGACCACATTCGAGATCATGACCGGCCTTGCTTTTTTATTTTTCGCCAGGCAGAACGTGGATATAGCCGTCATAGAAGTTGGTTTAGGCGGCCGATTAGACGCTACCAATATCATCACACCGCTAGTTTCAGTGATTACTTCCTTATATCTGGATCATGTGACTATTCTTGGTGAAACGCTGGAGGAAATCGCAGCTGAAAAGGGGGGAATTATTAAACCGGGGATTCCGGTGGTAAGCGCCCCGCAGGAAGAAAAAGCGCTGAATGTGATTGAAAAAATTGCTGCTCAACACGGTTCACCGTTAATAAAGGTTGAAGAAGAATATCCCTATTCAATAATTTCAAGCACATTGGATGGACAGGAGTTTGTTTTTACCAATCCCGCAGAAGGCCAGGAGGAAGATCCGTCTTACTTCATCCCCTTGTTGGGATCCTTCCAGGTATTAAATGCAGTCACAGCTTATGCTGCCCTGGATAACATAAGATCCAGAGGTTTTCCTTTGGATGAAGAGGATATAAAACGGGGATTAGAGACTACGGTCTGGCCGGCAAGATTCGAAATCGCCCGCCGTGAACCACCAGTAATATTTGACTCAGCACACAACCCGGCATCGATGAGGAAATTGAGAGAAACTATAGACAGTTTTTTTCCTGATTTGCCCCTGATTCTGGTTTTTGGTATATCTGAAGATAAACAGCTGGAGGGGATGCTTCAGGAAATCCTGCCCAGAACTTCTCATTTGATCACCACTCAGGCGGATCACCCGCGGGCGATGGATGCGGGGGACCTGGAAAAATGGGCAAGGGAATATCCGTGTTCTACTGAAGTGATCCCGAACGTTCAGAATGCTTTATCCCGGGCAGTTCAATTAGCTGGTGATGAAAAAATAGTTCTGGTTGCTGGCAGTATTTTTGTTGCTGCGAGTGCCAGAATCGCCTGGTTAAATGGAAAATAACAATCACAGATATTTAACTGTAAACTACAGGGGGAATTAGTCGGGATAATTAGGGACAGGCATTTTCCAGGTGTTCAGCAAAGGTTTCTGCAAAGAGATGTTGGCCCGAACCGTCACATGTTGCCCGGAAGTACAGGTAACTGGTATCTGCTGGGTAGGCAACTGCAAGAAGAGCTGGTAAACCAGGATTGCAGATAGGTCCTGGAGGCAGACCGGTGTATTCATAGGTATTATAAGGGGAGTTTATTTTAAGATTATCCAGCGAAAGAGGATTTGTCCACCACGTTTGCTGAAGTTCGTTATATCCGAGTGCGTACTGTACAGTTGGATCCGCCGCCAGGTTAAGATCAATCTCCAACCGATTAAGGAATACTGAAGCAATTTGCGGCATTTCTTCTTCCAGGACTGCTTCCCTCTCAATAATTGAAGCCAGGATAACAGCCTGCTGAATTGTTAAACCCTGGGCATTGATTGCCTGTTCCAGGCCAGAAGAAATTTGGGATAAAAACTTCTGATAAAACGTGTCCACCAGTGTGTCAGCGGAGATATCCCTTTCCACCTGATAACTGCCAGGAAAAAGGTAGCCCTCTTTCTTCTGATCCTTAACAGTTTCGAGGAACGCATCCCGGGAGAGATCTAATCCCAGGTCAGTTAGCGTTTCTGCTATTTCTTCCTTTCGCCATCCGGCCAGAATGGATATCGTGGTTTGCGCGGGGGGGGGATTACCGAGTGAATCTGCCAGTTCCAGCTCAGACATGGAGCTAGAAAAGAGATACTCTCCTGGTTGGATCCGGGTGTCGATACCGGTGTAAATCAGATAAGCCCGGAACGCTGAAGGGTGCTGTACCAAGTTTAATTTTTTTAAACCAGTCAGAATTTCCTCCAGCGAGTCTCCCTCTTCTATTGGAAATTTAAGGTACCCGGCAGGAAGACTTGATGGTGTAATAAGCTGCTCATCAGAAAGAAGTAAAACCAACGATTGGCTGTAGAGTTTCAGGGGATCGAGATGGGGGTTTGCAGGTCCAAACTTCTCTGCAGTCCTGGATGGGATGCTGGATATAATCCCGGAAAATAAACATACAGATAACAGGACCAGTGAAATAATACTAAAAACCAGAAATCCTTTCATCCGGGATTTCCTTCTCGGTTTCAAGATTCCTCCAGGTTTGATTGAGCTGATTTTGCATCAAGGTATGTTTGCAGGATTACCGTTGCTGCCAGGTCATCAAGATGCCCCGCCCTTTTTTTCCTGGATACGTTCATCATCCGGCGCGCATTTCTGGCGGCGCTGGTACTGCCATCTTCGTTCCAGAGAAGTACGGGTATTGATCCCAGGATGCGGATTTTTTCAGCCAGCCGGGCAGATTTCCTTCCTTGATAACTTAATTCCCCATCCCAATTGAATGCCTGACCGATGATGATAAGCTTTACCTCATTTTCTTCAGCGATTGTTAGGATTGCCAGAGCATTTTCTTCTCGGGAAACATGGGTTAGCACACAGAATGGAGATGCGATAGTTCCAGTAAGATCACTGATCGCAATTCCCAATCGTTTATCTCCCGGATCTACTGCCAGGATTCTTGAGAAATCACTCATATCGGAATTAACCGCCTTCCTGGGAAATATTTATTCTAAAGGGTAGGGCGGGAAGCCTAATCCACCATCTGGGGGATAATGTAATTAGCGGGGGATATTTTAAGTCCAGAGATTCCTGGAGGAGAATTTGAGCATCAGCTGGTTTTTTCCCCAACACCAATTGGATAATCTCATGGTCAGGCACAATCCTAATTTCTTTCCACTCGACTCCAAGATCCCAACCGTAGGATTGATCTGATCTGGGTTCAGGGTTGGATAAATGAGTTAATGTTACGCTGTCTAGTATTGGTTCAATTCCATTAACCAAATACCGGGTGCTTATCGCTTTTAAGGCAAGGGTTTTGAGATCTTCTCCAGAAATGTACAACATATAAAATCGAGACTTTCTAGTTAACGTCAAAGTATTCCCGGAAGATCCAGCGAGAGGAAAGAATTCTTCCCGAATTATCTCTTCTCGGGCAATATCAGAGCTAAGCAGAATATCTTCTGAAGATAGTTGTCCTTGGATTTGATCTAAGGCAATAGTACCTAATTCTTCCGCGAGGGATAATGACAACTTATCCCGATCTTCCTGGTTTGGGGAAGAAATGTAGAGATCGGTCCCTCCGGATGTTGGTTCCGGGTTGTCTACAGAGAGATCAGCCCCAAAAGCTTGATTGATTCGGGTGATTTGGCTAGCGTCAATATTTCCTGAAGTTCCAGCTTCCAGGGCTTGAATCCTGACCGAGGTTTGTTCCCCTTTTCCCGCAGGTGTTTTTCCAGGAGTTAAGGTGATAAACAGGATCGGATCTTCGGTTCCCGTGCTGAGGATTGTGTTCATTGGAATAATAAAAGAATCTTCTGTAAGATTAGTGAAGATCACCTCACCCCGGGCATAATCATTCGGAATGGGTATCTGACCGCTGGCTGAACGGGATAACTCTCCCTCCAGGAGGAGGACAATTTCCCGTGAAGGTATGATCCCAGCCAGATTAATTTCCTTTGCCTCTGGATCTGCCACGACAGGGATGACAATATCTATCCAGGTTTCCTCTTCGTGAATTGTGACCTCTGCACTGGGAAGAAGCAAACCAGCGATTGCCAGTACTGCCAGCACTCCAACTGTGAAAATGGTAATCCTTCCCCAGACAGGTATATCTTTCAACCGGGGTTCTTTTTCCCGGTCGAAAAAATCAAAATCACGCGGCTCTGCTGCTTGCTGTTCTAAATCACGCCGCCTGAACTCCCGGAAGGATTTCCTCCAGGGCTGGAGTTGGGCTGTTTTTCGGGAGTGAAATACCGGGATACCAGCTTCTTCGGCTTGGGATTTGACTTCTAAATCTTTTGTCAGCAGCGCAAGTTGACTGCCGTGAGCTGAGCAGTGCCTTTCCAGCAGCACCAGATCTATCCGGTTTCTGAACACTTTTCCCCGTTCCGGCCAAACCAGCAGAACCCGTGGTGTTTGAGACCAATCCATTTTATCTTTTACAGATATGGTATCGTCATGGATCTCAAGCTGAATGATTTGCGTTTTCACGGAACTTATTTTACCAAAGTTTTATTTTGAGGCTTTTCCCGGAAAAAATACCTAAACCAACAGCTGCAGAAGAAAATAAGCAGCGGTAGATTAATTCAAGAGAGGTGTCCGGGAAAAGTTACTTTATTTTCTCTTCAATCCAGTGAGCCACACTGTCCAGCGCCCCTTTGATTTTTTTGGGATCTTTTCCACCAGCTTCCGCAAGGGTGGGGCGTCCGCCTCCCCCGCCGCCAACTTGTTTTGCTACATATTGAACCAAATCCCCTGCTTTTATTCCTCTCTGGACCAGATCTTCTGTGACCCCAGCGACCAGACGGGGAGAACCGTCAATAACAGCTCCAAGCACAATAACTCCGCTTTCAGGAACATGCTGTCGAAACCGATCTGCCATCATACGCATGGTATCAAGATCTGCATCTTCCACTTGTGTTGTCAGCAGTTTGATTCCTTCAATATCCTCAATGTTTTCCAGCGCTTGACTAAGCTCGATTACGGCCAGCTTTTTCAGCAGCTTATCTCTGGATTTTTCTGCCTCTTTTAAGACCTCCAGAACAGCGCTGGTCTGGAAAGCTACCTGATCCGATCCGGTTGATAAGTAGCTGGCTGCGGTCTTTAACTCCTGGAATCGGCTCTGCACCAGTTGGTATGCTTTCCTGCCGGTAACTGCCTCAATTCGGCGAATCCCGGCAGCAGTACTTCCTTCGCTTGTGATCAGGAATAAACCAATTTCACTACTGCGGTCACAATGGGTGCCGCCGCAGAGTTCGTATGAGAAATCATCCATACGGATAGTCCTGACGACATCGCCGTATTTTTCTCCGAACAAAGCCCGGGCTCCTTCATCAATTGCTTCCTGGAGGGGTTTGTGTTTTATATTGAGAGGATGGTCTTCCCGGATCCGGCGGTTGACTTCTTCCTCAATTGCCATGAGTTCATCACTGGTTAATGCCTGGTTGTGGGTGAAATCAAACCGGAGGTAATCCGGAGCAACCAGAGATCCTGCCTGGCGAGCATGTTCGCCCAGCACCTGATCCAGCGCAGCGTGCAGCAGGTGGGTTCCTGTGTGGTTGCGCATTATATCTTTTCTGCGCATTTGATCCACTTTGGCAGCGGCAATATCTCCTACTGCGGGTTTCCCTTCGAGGACAGTCCCCAGGTGCACGATCATTCCGGCGGCTGGTTGAAAAATGTCCTCGACCGTAATTTTCCAGTTTTCTCCTTCAATGAAACCGGTATCTGAGACCTGACCGCCGGCTTCAATATAAAATGCAGTTTCGGCGAGAATAACCTCGATATTATCCTTCTCCTGCGCCTCTGGGACAGTTTTTCCGTCTTTCACCAGCGCCAGGATTTTTCCCTGGCTGATTAAGCTTCCATAAGGGTTATACCCGACTCCACCGGAATCCAATTTGTCTTCTTCCTGTAGTGATTTCAGTAATTTGCGGTAGAACTCTACCTCTTCCCCTCCCACATCTCCCATGGCGTGACCAGCACCAGATATAATCCTGTGTTGTTCCATGGCTTTATGGAACCCTTCTTCGTCTACTTCAAGACCTCGTTCCCGGACAATATCTCGGGTTATCTCAAAAGGCAATCCATTTGTAGAATACAAATTTGCGGCGTCCTCGCCAGGGAAGACAGTAAGATTCTTCTCAAGCATTTCGTCTAGCATAAATTCAAGTCTACCGGTCGAGCTTTCTAGAGTTTGCTGGAATTGTTCCTCTTCGCGGGTGATTGTATTCAGGATTATTTTTCGATTCTGATTTAATTCCGGATATGCATCCTGGTAGAGATCAATTACCACTTCAGCGATTTTCCCCAGGAAAGGAGAATGCAGGCCGAGATGACCACCGAATCGATAACCCCGGCGGATAATCATCCGGCAAACATAGTTCCTTCCCAGGTTGCCAGGAACAACTCCATCAGCAATCAGGAACGCTGCTGCTCTGGCATGATCGGCAATAACCCGGTATGGTGTAAAGTTTTCCTCTCGTTCCTGGTCAGTATCGCCGGTTAACTCCTGAACAGCCGTAATCAGCGGGAAAAACAAATCTGTCTGGTAGTTTGAATCTTTTTTCTGCAGGATCGCTACCACCCGGTCCAGACCCAATCCTGTATCCACATGGCAGTTTGGAAGTGAGTCAAGTTGATCTGGACTTTTACGGTTGTATTGAATAAAAACCAGGTTCCAGATTTCGGTGAACCGATCTGAATCCAGCATTTCCTTATTTATTACCGGACCTTCTTCTGGACGGAGATCATAATGAATTTCAGAACAGGGTCCACAAGGACCGGTATTCCCCATTTCCCAAAAATTATCTTTCCTGCCCAGGTAAAAAAGATGGTCCATCGAGAACCCGGGTTGGACTGACCAACCCTCAACAGCTTCCTCGTCTGTGGGAATCACACCTTCGTCATCCTCAAATACAGTGGCGTAAAGGCGGTCTTTGGGAAGCTGCCAGACTTCTGTCAGCAGTTCCCAGGCATAGGCAATTGCCTCTTTTTTGTAATAATCACCGAAGGACCAGTTTCCCATCATTTCAAAAAAGGTGTGGTGAGTATCATCCTGTCCGACATCATCCAGGTCATTGTGTTTTCCTGCGACCCTCATGCATTTTTGGGAGTTGGTCGCCCGGGAGTATTTCCGTTGATCGGTGCCTAAAAAGACATCCTTGAACTGCACCATCCCTGCATTGGTGAACAGAAGAGTGGAGTCTCCCCCGGGTACCAGGGAGGAGGAACGCACAATTTTATGATCTTTCTCAGTGAAAAAATCAATAAATGACTGTCTGATTTCATTTCCAGTAGTTTTATTTTTTTTCATTGCTGCACCTTGTATTGTTCTTTCCTGCAAATATAAAACCCGGACTGATAGTCTGTCCGGGCGATACTGGTTAACAGTAGCATCAAACGCTGATTATAATCGCGAAAAACTGCCCGGCTTTGAAGAGAAATCTGTGGCGGCTGCGCAGCCGATTAAGGCAGCCGCCTGGGAAGCAGCAGCCGGCGTTGGCAAGATTTGAAAATCAACCTTGATGGATATCTGTTTCATTGCTTGAATTATACTGGATAGTTTGCCCGCAGGCTAGTCAATATCCAACCTTCAGACATACTGGTAAATATTTCTTGGGGTCTTTAAAAATCTACTGGAAATCCAGGTCAGGATAAAAAAATGATAGTTATGGTAGAATTTGTACTGTTTATCAATACGAAAGATAAGCAGAGCTAATATAGAATAAAATATTTTCCACTAAACAATATATATCAGTAAATTGGAGGATCTGAATGAAGGTGGGCAATTTAAGGCGTATCGTTCTTGATGTGTTGAAACCTCTGGAACCCAATATTGTTGATCTGGTACGGAAGATTTCAACCCTGTCCGGAGTAGATGGTGTCAATATCACGATCTATGAGATTGATCATCATGTTGAGAATGCCAAAATCACGGTCGAGGGAGAACAATTATCTTATCAGGAACTTCACGACCTAATTGTGGAAAATGGAGGAGCGGTTCACTCCATAGATGAGGTTGCAGCTGGGAAGAGAACCGTAGAAGAAGTTGTTACTCATCAAGACTGAGCATGAAAAATAACCGCGTTCGTTGGTCATCATTTCCGGAATTCCTTGATGAAATCCAAACCTATAATAAAATAGTTGGGATCACAGAAATCGCCCGGCGATATTTTGCGATGAATGCCTTTGACGGTATATTAACCACAATTGGTGTCCTGGCTGGCAACTACCTGGCTGGTGTTAGAGATCTATCTATACCTATCCGAATCGGAATTGCTACCTCAATTGCCATGGGAATCTCCGGGCTGTGGGGGGCTTATTTAACTGAGAGTGCGGAACGTCAGAGAGAGTTATCAGAATTAGAGAAAGTTTCTTTAATTGACCAGAGTGATACCTCCATAGGCAGAGCTTCCCGATTTGCAGTAATTGTAGTTTCGATAGTTGACGGTTTGGCGCCTGCCCTAGCGGCATTAATAGTGTTAATCCCTTTGTTTTTGGGTTCCGTAATCCAGAATCCTGTTTTAAGTTATGCTCTCGCAGGAGGAACAGCCCTGCTGAGCTTGTTTGTATTAGGGTTATTTTTGGGTAAAGTATCCGAAGCGAATTTGATCGGGTTTGGCATGAAAACCTTAATGGCTGGTATAGTGGCAATCGCGATAAACTTTCTCCTTGGCGCAGAATAAAGAGGATCCTTGAACTAACCAGCTTAACATGAAAAAATATTTATACTTTACAGTCTTTGTGTCCGGAATGACAACACTCGGGATTGAGTTCGCTTCCTCCAGGCTTCTGGGCAGCGTGTTTGGCACCAGTAATTTAGTCTGGGCATCCATTATCGGGCTGATCTTGATTTATCTGACCGTGGGATATTTTCTGGGCGGAAAAGTAGCTGACCGGTATCCCAATTATGAAGTATTTTACACGATCCTGGTTTGGGGTGCTTTTTCTGCGGGCCTTGTTCCTTTTATCGCCCGCCCTGTTTTGTATGCTGCTGCAGACGCCTTTGACCAGCTGCAGGTGAGCGTATTGCTGGGCGCTTTTTCAGCGGTCCTTGTTTTACTGATAGTTCCTGTCACTCTCCTGGGCACGATCTCCCCCTTTGCGATTCGATTGGTATTAACTGATTCCAGGAAAGCTGGGCAAGTTTCAGGACGGATTTATGCGGTATCAACCCTGGGTTCGTTCCTGGGTACATTCACTCCCGATTTGTTGTTAATTCCATGGTTGGGAACCCGAATGACTTTTGTGGTCTTCTCCCTGTTTTTAATGATTGTGGGTTTGATCGGACTGGGTCTGTCCTCAAGTTGGCGGTCTGTGCTGAAGTGGATCTGGATGCCTGTAATACTGATCGGGTTAGGGATTATTTGGGGCTCAAATCCAGTGAAAATGACCATCAATCAAATATATGAAAAAGAATCCTCCTACAACTATATCCAGGTCCTGGAAAGTAATGGGTATCGTTATCTCAGATTGAATGAAGGCCAGGGCATCCATTCAATTTATCACCCTGAACAGGAGGCATATGGGGGAACCTGGATGCAAGCCCTGCCGGCTCCGTTCTTTAATTTACCTCCTTTTTACCCCTCTGATGTCAAGAATGTCGCAATTATCGGTCTCGCGGCCGGAACTACTGCCCGTCAAGCAACAAGCGCATTTGGACCAATTCCTATAGATGGATTTGAAATTGACCGGGAAATTGTGAAAGTCGGCCAGGATTACTTTGGCATGACGGGAGAAAACTTAAACCCAATTGCCCAGGATGGTAGATGGGGACTAGCCCACAGCGGGAAGAGCTATACCATCATCAGCATTGATGCCTATCGCCCACCCTACATTCCCTGGCATCTGACCACCCGGGAGTTTTTTGAAATAGTATCTGACCACCTCGATTCCCAGGGTGCGTTAGTGCTCAACGTGGGACGGACTCCGGAAGATGAAAAATTACTGTCTGGATTGGCCGCAACCATTCAATCCGTATTTCCATCAGTTTATGTGATGGATGTTCCAGGATCTTTTAACTCAATTATTTATGCCACAATGCAGCCGACAAATCCCCAATATTTGGAGGAAAACCTGACTTTACTGCTGGAAACCGAATTGCCGAATTCAACCCTGGTTCAGTCTCTGAGAATCGCCCTGGCAAATATGCGGCCGGTGCCGGAAGGCGGTCAGATTTTTACAGATAATAAAGCGCCTATAGAGTGGATCACGAATCAAATGGTTTTGAATAATATTCTGTCTGATCCAGATTACCTGTCGGAGGGAAAGTGAAAAAAACTAACCTGGAAAGAATCCTCAGTGGAGTAATTACTGTATCAATCCCAGTGGTGATCTGTGTTCTTTCGATTTTATTTTTATTAAGCCAGGTCTTCATGAACCTGGAATATCAGCGCCCCAACTTTCCTGAAGACCAGTATGGATTCAGCACAGAAGAACGTCTGGATTTCGGAAACCAGACCAGGAGTTACCTGGTAACAAATGCCAACCTGGATGGTTTAAGAGATTTAAAATATGATTCAGGAAATCCGCTATATGTTGAGCGGGAATTGGAGCATCTGGAAGATGTTAAAATTGTTCTTCAGGGAGTGTTTAAGGTCTTCTGGGGAGCTATTATCGTTCTGGTTTTGGGTGGAGTTTACGCAAGATTCCGGAATTGGTGGAAAGGTTATACCCTATCAGTGTCAAAGGGAGGGTGGTTAACCGCTGGTCTTCTAGGGACTATTTTATTCCTCTCCATTGTGAGTTTTCGATCTTTATTTACCAATTTCCACCGGATATTCTTTGAAGGAGACAGCTGGCTTTTCCAGTATTCTGATACACTCATTCGACTTTTTCCTTTGAGATTCTGGCAGGATGTGTTCCTGGTCTTTGGTATTACAACCCTGACTGTCGGAATTTTGCTTGGTTGGCTGCTGTCACGGAAAAGCAGGAACTCATTTCGATAAGGATCAGAATGGATCTTTCCCCTATCTATTTATAAAATCTTGCTGGATCTTAACCAGAGAATATACAAAAAAGAAAGCAGCTGATCCAGCTGCCTTCTTTTTGATAATCAAGGAGAGACTAAGCACCGAACTTCTGCAGCCGCCCGGCGTGAGCCAGAGCCAGGGACATCGTTTCAACAGCCGGGAAGGTTCCCAGTCCTCCCCTGGCGCAATTTCTCTCAGTGAATGCGGTTTCGAGGTCAGTGCGATGGGTTTTTGGTGCCCAGAGTAAAAACGGTACTGGATGCCAGGAATGGGATTTCAATACCGAAGGAGTTGAATGATCTCCAGTAATGATTAACACATCAGGGTTAAGGTCCAGTAATACGGGAAGCGCCTGATCCACCTCTTCAATAATCATTGCTTTGGCTTCCAGGTTTCCATCTTCTCCGTAACTGTCTGTTTTCTTAATATGAATGAAGAAGAAATCATGTTCGTTCCAATGTTCTTTTGCGGCATTAAACTCACCCAGAGCTCCGGCATCGACTCCTTCGATCACATCCATGCCAACCAGCCGCGATACGCCTTTATACATGGGGTATTCGGCGATGCAAACAGCCTCCAGCTCATAAGCATCTTCATACGAGGGTAAACCAGGATCGGTAGCAAAACCGCGTAATAAAAAAC
>JBARSJ010000039.1:0-2833 GCA_049644685.1 Anaerolineales bacterium | reverse complement strand
GCAAAGGAGGCGACATGTTGATACGAATTACTAAATCAATATTGATCATTTCGACTGTTTGTATTTTTAGCGACATTCTTTTTGCCAGTTCCGATGTATCACAGGAGCAAGTGACCAAGGCAGTAGGTGTTTCATATGAAGCTCATTTAAAATTTGGTATCCCCTGCATTATGGGAAAAGAATCCGAAGGTGTTCAATTCGATCGAAAAAATAATCTGTTCACCTATTCGAATTGTGATCTGACCGATCCGAGCGAATCGGAAGCAGTAGGGAGTGCTGTCTATACCCGGATGTCGGGGAAAGTGGAGTTTTTGCAAAACAGATTAATGATATTTGATGTGACGTTGACCGGGGGACCGGTTGAGTCACTCAAATATGAAGTTGATCTCCGAACGGTTAAAAAGCTTGCGTCTTCCGGGTCCAGGAGCTATCCGGTAGAAGTGGAAGCAAATGGCACGAAATATACCGTTGATTTAGTCAAAGCCATACAACAAAAAAAATAAGGTGCTCTTGCTGTAAGATGGGGTCAGACTTTGAAAACTTGGAAAACTTGAGGGCGGAGCATGAAAAAAATTCCCCCCCAATTATTACTCGTGCCTTAAGGGCTCGACGGGATTGGCGGAGGCGGCCTTGACAGCCTTGAAGGCGACTGTCAGAAGCGCTGTAGACAGGGTCAGCAGTGCAGCAAAGACAAATACATCCAATCCCAAATTGATCCGGTAAACAAAATTCCGCAGCCATCTGTTCATGACGAGATAAACGATGGGCCAGGTGATCAGATTGGCCAGCAGCACTCCTTGTGTCAGTTCTTTGGACAGGGAAAAGACAATGCCGCTCACCGTCGCGCCGAACACTTTGCGGATACCGATCTCCTTTGTTTTTTGTTCGGCCGCAGAGGAGGCCAGACCGAATAATCCCATGCAGGAGATACAGATGGCCAGCACGCCGAAAAAACTGAACACATATCCCATCTGAATCTCCGATTGGTACATTTGCTGGAAAGTGTCATCGAGAAATTCATAATCGAAAGGTTGGCGGGGCGCGTATTTGGTAAAGGTTCCTTCGACTTTTTCAAGAGTCTCACGAAGATGGCCCGGCTTCATCTTGATGAAGAGGCGGAAGTGCCAGGGCCGGTAAAAGCGGAAAATAAAAGGCCCAATGGCCTGATGCATGGAGCGGAAATGGAAATCCCTGACGACTCCGACGATTTCCAATTCTTTGTACGATTCTGCAAAATCGGGGTGATCGAAATATATTTTTTCTCCTAGCGGGTATTTCAATCCCATCATTCGGGCGGCGCTTTCGTTGATCACGCACGTCCTGGTTTGATCTCCGGCCGTTTTGTCTGAAAATCCTCTTCCTTCGATAACATCCATGCCGAAGGTTTCGAAAAATCCAAAATCCACCATCGAGTAGGCGGATTGCAAGGCAAGTTCTTCGTCCTGGTCTTTCAAACGGATGCCGACTTCTTCCCTGACCATTACGGGCCGGCTGGAGGCTGCGGTGACGTTTAGAATATCGGGATCTTCCAGTAGTTCTTCAGTAAATGCGGTAAAGCTGTTCATCAATTCTTGATTGTTGGGCATCATAACCACCGACTCACTGCTGAATCCCAGATCTTGATCTTTGATCAAACGGAGCTGCTTATTGACGGCCAGGGAACAGATGATAAAACCGACGGCTACGGAAAACTGGAAGGTGATCAGTATTTTTCTAAACGGAATTCCCCTTGTGCCCAAGTTGAATTTTCCTTTGAGCACGCGGGCAGGCTGAAACGAAGACAGAAAAGCAGCCGGATAGCTTCCGGCGAGAATGCCGGTCAACAGAACAAGGCCCAGGAGAATAAGGCAGATGAGAATATTGAAAATGCCAGAGAAGCTCAACTCCTTTTCGAGAAAATGATTGATGGAAGGGAGAGTCGAAAGAACAAGAGCGAGGGCTATCAGGAGAGCGAAAAACGATATGAGCACAGCCTCTCCAAGGAACTGATAGACCAGTTGTTTTCGTGTGGCCCCGATGACTTTTCTTATGCCGACCTCTTTGGCGGTCTTGATCGACCGGGCGGTGCTCAAATTGGTGAAGTTGATGCAGGCCAAAATCAGGATAAATACGGCTAGTGCGGAAAATAAAAAGACCTGCCTGTCCGCTCCTGTTTCTCCGTCACCCAGCATATGGAGCCGGGTCAGCGGCAGCAGGGAAGGCGTCTGTGTGGACTCGGGATCGATGGATTCTCTAAAAAAGTTTTTGATCCTGCCGTTCGTTTCACCGGCTTGGGCGAACGGAGCCAGCAGCACATAGGAGAATCCGGACGGTTCCCAGGTTTCCAGCCTGTTTTTCCCCATCCAATCGAGACGGGATATCAGATCGAACCGGAGGTGCGAATTGGCAGGGATGTTCTTTATCACACCTGTGACTTTAAATTCGGCGTTGAACTGGAGGACGTGGAGCTTTTTCCCGATGGGATTAGCGCCTCTGAAATAGCGGGATGCGGTCTCTTCGGTAATAACGATGGAATCGAGCTCCGAGAGGGCTGACTCGGGATCCCCGCTGACAAAAGGAAAGGAAAATATTTGAAAGAAAGACGGATCGGCCAGATAGTATCTTTGTTCGTGATGCCTCAAATTTCCGTACCGGACGAGAGAGGCATTCTTTGTGCGGATGCGGCAATAGTCTTCGATTCCTTGATAATTTGTCTTTAAGGCCGGAGCGAGAGGCCAGGGCGTAGAGTGAGATTTATTGCCGTTCTCATCCTGGGTGGCAAGGCGGAAAATCCGGTCTTTGTTTTCGTGAAACCGATCATAGCTCAACTCTCCCTTTATCCAGAGAGCAAGGA
>JBARSJ010000038.1:0-2278 GCA_049644685.1 Anaerolineales bacterium | reverse complement strand
AACCAGCTCTGGTGAACAGTCTTTTGAACGAACTTCTGGAATATCGGCGGAAATGCCCAGACAACCTGTCCGCCTCCGAATAAAGAAAGGTTGCGCCAGGAGCACTTGCAACCATGATCCCGCCTTTCCTCAACAAGGAATAACTTTTCTGTACTGCAACCTGATCAAACTTGATATGCTCAACGACTTCAATACTTACAATGTTATCAAATTTCAGGGATAGAAAAAAACCTTCAATTGTATTTACTTGAGCCTTAACACCCAATTCAGCACCACCTCTCTCTAAAAGACTCTGTACGGCAAAAGGAGATGGATCAAATGCGGTCACCTTATGACCCAGTTTGGCGAGAAAGATGGAATATTCTCCCGTACCGCATCCGGCATCAAGCGTTATACCAGGCACAAGCTTGTTGAGTTCAGAAAAAACCACCACATTTCGCACAAATTTTGTGGGAGAACCAAATTTGTGGGCCCTCGCCCATAACTTGTGCAATTCATCATAATCTCTCATGACGTTACTCGATCTAAATACCGCCCCAACATGATTAGTGTAAAGATTTTATGTGAATTATCAAGACGACCGTTGAAATGAGATTTCAGAATCTGATCAAGGGCATTGGGGGCAGCCCAGGACGGCACTCTTCCTCTTACGTCTTGTTCACCGGCTTTCTTTATCCACTGGGACATTGGGACCATAAAGCCATGCTTTCTCCTGTATACTATCTTGGGCGGGAGATATCTCAGTGCAACTTTTTTGAGTAAATACTTAAGGTTTTTTCCTCTAATCTTCATAGCAAGGGGGATACGCTCTGAAAACTCCAGCACATCAGGATCGAGGAATGGCGTACGAACCTCAAGAGAATTTTTCATACTCATACGATCTACCTTAACAAGTATGTCATCAGGCAAATAAAGGATCCGATCGGCACACATCAATGCCTCAATTTTTTCCGCCGGAATAGGTCCAATTAACTCCTCGATCGAGTTCCGCCCGTCCGGAAGGTCAGGAAACAGAGAGGCCACTTCATCATGGGAAAAAACCATGTTTAGCATAATCCCTGGGCTTATGCAGATGGACTCTGCCCGTTCCACAAATATGCGAGCACTCTTTATGATACTGTCAGCATAATACCCATCTCCATCCCGGAATAGTCGAAGGAACTGTTTTGTAAGTCCTCGACGTAATGAGGTGGGTAGAGAAAAATAACGTTGCGCAAGGCCCTGTGCCAGATAACGACGGTAGCCTCCAAAAAGTTCATCAGCCCCGTCACCGGAAAGAGCCACCTTAACTGCTTTTCTGGTCTCCCTGGCCAGATAATAAGTTGGAATCCCCGAGGAATCTGCAAAAGGTTCGCAAAAGCCATCCATAATAGACAGGCACGCATCGAAATCATCAAAGGCGACCTTATAATGACTGTGCTTTGTGCCAATATGCTCCGCTGCCAACCTTGCATACTGAGATTCATCAAAAGAAGCCTCGCCAAAAGAGATGGAGAAAGTTCGAGGGGGATACCCTTCCTTGGCCATCATTGCCACAATAAGGCTCGAGTCTAAACCACCGGATAAGAATGCCCCAAGCGGGACATCTGAGACCAACATTTTCTTAACGGCTCTGCTTAGAGTAACATCAAGTTCTTCACAAAGCTCTTTTTCGTCAGCCTTTTCATAAACACTTATCCCATCCGGCTTATAATAGGACCATTTCTCAAGAACATTATCCCTAAAAGCAATTGAGCAGCCCGCCTGGAGCTTTCTTATTCCATAATAAAATGAACGTGGCGCGGGGACATAGCCAAGACGCAGGTAGAGGTAAATAGATTCCGGATCTGAACCAGGTTTTTGTCCAAGAATCGATAACAAAACATCAAGCTCTGATGCAAAGACAAACCTCTTGCCGTCATGCGAATAGAAAAGTGGCTTCTCTCCGCATCGGTCACGGGACAAAAAAAGAGATTGGTCTTTTCGGTTATATAGAGCAAAGGCAAACATGCCATAGAACCTCTCCACACAGGCAGGGCCCCATTCTTCAAAGGCATGGAGAATAATCTCTGTATCGGACGACGTTGAGAAGATATGTCCTTTAGATTCCAGTTCCGAACGCAGATCAGTAAAATTGTAAATTTCTCCATTAAAAATCACAACCAATGACTGGTCTTCATTGAACATTGGCTGTGCCCCCCCACCAAGGTCAATTATTGAAAGCCTGCGATGGGCAAGTCCGACCGGTCCTTCAATAAAAAACCCTTCATCATCCGGTCCGCGATGGGCCATCAAACTC
>JBARSJ010000037.1:0-1567 GCA_049644685.1 Anaerolineales bacterium | reverse complement strand
AATTTCACTATATTCTCCCAATTCTATCGGTGCAAATGCCTATAATGAGCTGGCAAAGGAACTCTTGCTGGGAGATGGGCACAAGCTTCCTGAGGTATAATAAAAAAGTTCACTAATAGTTCCAAATTAATCATTACTACCAGGGATATATTCAAAAAAAACATATGGCATCCAAACGACCCGGCCTGGGAAAAGGCCTTGAAGCTCTTATACCTACCCATCCTGACGGGGAAATATTAACCGAATTTGGCGGAGTTCTGGAAGTCCCGCTGGATCTGATCGGAGCCAATCCGCATCAGCCCCGGAAAGGATTTAACGATGATAAATTAAAGGAGCTGGCGGCTTCTATCAGGGAGCACGGGATCATTCAACCGTTAGTTTTATCAGCCCAAGACGCGGACGAGGATCAGAAATATGCTGTAATTGCCGGTGAGCGGCGATTAAGGGCTGCAGAACTTGCTGGTTTAAAGACCGTACCTGCTATCCTGCGGGAAGCAGACAGCCAGGATTATTTAGTATTGGCGCTGATTGAAAACGTACAGCGGGCGGATCTCAATCCGCTGGAAACGGCATCAGCCTACCAGAGCCTGGCAGTTGAATTTGGTCTATCTCACGAAGAAATCTCAAAACGGGTCGGTAAAAGCAGAACCGCTGTTACTAATACCATGCGGCTGTTGGACCTGCCCGATGTTGTTCAACAAGCTGTCCGGAAAAACCAGATCAGTATGGGTCACGCCCGGGCTTTGTTGGCTCTTCCAAATATCAAGGCTCAAAGTTCCGCCCTGCAGACCATCTTGTCCCAGGAACTTAATGTTCGACAGACAGAAACCCTGGTCAATAAATTTAAGGGAAAACAAAAACCCAGACCACCCAAAAAAGACACAAAATCACCCGAGCTCAAATCCTTGGAAGAGGAATTACAGTCATCCCTGGGAACCAAAGTGCGCTTGACACGAAACAAAGCTGGCAAAGGGACAATAACAATCCACTACTACTCTGATGAAGAGTTCGACACCCTGCTTGACAGGTTCCGGAAAAAATAATCATTCCAAATATTTCCCTCTGACTTAATTATTAATGGACTCTCTCCAGCTGATCAATGCCCATATCTACACCATGGATCCCAGGCAGCCCCTGGCTTCTTCCCTGGTCTGCCGCGGTGGAAGAGTGGAACTTATAGATCCCGAAGATAGTTCTGGACCAGCAGAAAGACTGGACCTGGGCGGACGAATTGTCCTGCCGGGATTAATTGATTCCCATCTGCACTTGAGGCAGTATGCGGAAACCCTGGGATATATCAATTGCGAAACTGATACCAAAGAACTTTGTCTGGAGCGGGTCAAAGAACAGGTTTTGCGCACGCCTCCCGGAGAATGGATCCGTGGACACGGTTGGAATCATAATTTCTGGACCGATGGATATGGCACAGCAAAAGAACTGGATCTGATTGCGCCCGACAATCCCGTCTATCTAACCGGAAAATCCCTCCACGTGTCCTGGGGCAATAGTGCGGCTTTGACTGCTGCGGGGATCAATAGGGAAACTCCCGATCCTCCGGGCGGATCAA
>JBARSJ010000036.1:0-23205 GCA_049644685.1 Anaerolineales bacterium | reverse complement strand
CAATCACACATTGCCGGCAACACAAATTCATGCCAACTATAAATGTGACTCTTTACGGGGATATTGCTCACTACGGGTCAGGAAAACACATCGCTAGAATAGATTTAGATCTGCCAGATGGTGCTGTGATTGACACCTTACTCCAAAAAATTTCCTTACCGTCCAGTGAGCGAGGATATCTTTTTGTAAACGCGGTTCTCTATGATGCCCCTGGACTGTATGCTTCAAAAGATGAAGTCCTTCATAATGGAGAGCATGTAGGTATTTTTTCTATACGGCATATGTGGCCCTATCAATACCGGGATGGAATCCGCATGTCTGACTCGCTCAAAGCAGCTATGGAGGAAAGCGGGCCAATGCGGAATACTTATCGAAAAACATGAAAATTGGAATCAAACGATCCCTAAGGAGGAATGATGGCAAAAAAAATACTTAGAATAAATATGGGTGCTCTATCTTATGAGTACGAGGAAGTCCCAGGAAAGTGGGCAAAATGGGCCGGTAGAGGGTTGACGTCCACCATCGTGGCCGACGAGGTTGACCCAATCTGCCACCCGTTAGGCCCCAATAACAAACTTGTCATTGCCCCTGGTTGGGTTTCCGGAACTCCGGCAGCGCCCAGCAGCGGTAGAACTTCATTTGGCGGGAAAAGCCCTCTTACTGGGGGAATTAAGGAGAGCAACTCCGGTGGAATAAGCGCCCAAAAAATTGCCAAGCTCGGTCTGGCTGCCATTATTATTGAGGGAGTTCCCGAAAAAGGGAAATGGTACACCCTGGCCATAACCAAGGATGGCGTATCTTTCGATAGCGCAGATGATATTCTCGGTAAGGGTATGTACGAAGTTGATGAAATACTCTGGAAGAAATTCCCCAATGAACCAGCAGTCATCGGTATCGGACAGGTTGGAGAGAAGAAGTTATCTAATGCTGGTATTAGCGTCAACGACCCAGAGAACAAACCTGGTCGTTATGCCGGACGGGGTGGGTTGGGCGCAGTCATGGGTGCCCGAGGTGTCAAAGCTATCGTGGTAGACGACACAGATGGTCCCGGAGTTGAGGTCGCGGACATGGAACTTTTTAAGACTGGCCGCAAGAAACTCACCGATGCCATCATGAGTCACGACCTGACCAAACCAGGCGGCGGTCTCAATTTATACGGAACAAATGTATTGATGAACATCATCAATGAAGCCGGTGGACTTCCTACCAGGAACTTCAGCGCCGGACAATTTGAAGGTGCTTCTTTGATCTCTGGCGAAATGGTTGCAGAAATGGTTGAGAAACGCGGCGGAGGTATGACCGGACACGGCTGCCACGCCGGCTGCATCATCAAATGCTCCAATATTTACCCTGATGAGAAGGGTGATGCCCTGGTCTCCTGCGTGGAATACGAAACCGCCTGGGCTTTAGGAGCCAACTGCGGTATCGACGATCTGGACTATGTTGCTAAAATGACGTATGAATGCAATGATCTCGGCCTCGATTCCATTGAAGCAGGAAACACCATCGCCATTGCTATGGAAGGTGGGGCATTGGAATTTGGCGACAAAGTAGGTGCGCTGGGATTATTTGACGAAATCCGAAAGATGTCCCCGCTTGGCCGCATTTTAGGCCAGGGCGTGGAAGCCACTGCGAAGGCTTATGGTGTGCACCGGGTGCCGACTGTGAAAGGTCAATCCATGCCAGCCTATGAACCCCGGGCGATTAAGGGTATCGGCGTTACCTACGCCACCAGCCCAATGGGTGCAGATCATACTGCAGGATATACCATTGCTCCGGAAATTGCTGGCGTCAGCGGAAAAGTGGATCCACTCACCGATGAAGGAAAAGCTGAACTATCGCTAACCTTCCAGGCAGCAACTGCCTTCATTGACTGCACAGGCTACTGTCTGTTCATCGCTTTCCCCATCCTCGATATTGAAACCGGTTGGGCCGGAATGGCAGAATCTGTCGCTGGCGTAATGGGCCTGAAAGCTGATGGCGTGGATGTCATCGAATTGGGGAAGGAAATCCTCAAGGTGGAGCGGAATTTCAATAAACAGGCCGGTTTCACAAACAAAGATGATCGGCTGCCAGAATTCATGCGCTACGAAAAACTTCCTCCTCACGACGTGGTATGGACCATGCCCGATGAAGATCTGGATGAAGTCTACTCGTGGATGGATTAAGGCTGCAGTCAACTGGTAGGCTTGAGGGAGGACGTGAGAATTGAAGTCCGCGTTTTTGCTACACTGCGCCGGTATCTTCCGGAACTGGGGATCGGTGAAGCCAAGGTGATGAATGTGCCAGATGGCACCACCCTGGATGAGATCAGGGTAATACTGGGATTACCTGCGGAAGAAGTGAAGGTGATCATGGTCAATCACCTGCAGGCTGATCTGGAAGATCTGGCAGCAGATGGAGATCGAATAACTTACATCCCTGCAGTCGCAGGCGGCTGAGAATCACAAAGACCAAACTATCAAACAGCCTTGAGAAAATATCCTTTCCTCAAGGCTGTTTCCTTATTACAATACTCCTATGAAAACCTTTCAACATCAACTCTGGGGTTATCAGATAAACCTTCCAGATGACTGGAAGCATACGAAGTTCAACCACAAAGATGGTTTTGCAGAAGACTCGAAAGCCTTCCATCCTGATTACCAGGGAGAAAAGTTGGCCCAGTTGCTGATTAATGGGGAATGGAACAGCCTCAAGCAACCCATTCACGAAATTTGGCAGGGGCATATGGGTAAAACATCCTTGATGCTGGGAGCGAAAAACCTGGGGTCAGCTGTCTGGGAAATGGCCGGTGCCCAGGGATATGAAGTGGAAATTGTCCTTCCTAAAAAAAGCCGGGAACGTCTTTGGGCTGGTATTCTTGAAAACGGACTCCTGGTATTATCTTTCCTGGTGCTGCATTGGAAAGATAATCGAGAGGAAATGGAACCGCTGCTCTCCAAAATCATTTCCAGTCTAAGGTATGTCACTCATACCGATGGAATAGCTTTCAATTCATACGAGTTCCCTCTTCCCTCTCTGGTAAAACCGGTTGATCCTCTATTGATAGTCGATGATATAAAAGACCCGGAAAACTGGGAAGCTTATCAGGGGGAGTTTAGCGTCGGTTCCTTACAGGCTTTTTACAACCGAGAGCTGCCTCGCTTTGATTGGCAAATTACCCGCTATGTTCCCTTCCCAAACCCCAGTGACCTTCCTTTTGCCCGACTGCTCCTGGAGAAAGATGGTCAATCCTACTCCCTGGGATTAATGCCCGGAGTGAATAGTGAGAACACCGGGAATATCGTGCTAAAAAGGGATGCCTGAAGATCGATAAACTCAGGATAGGTATGACAAGCCTTGAGAAAAGGTTGAGACTTGGCGACACTGCGCCTATGAGACTGGGAGACAGGGACTATCTTAATCTGTTACTGCGAGCTCTCCCTGAGCGAACACGAAGTGGCAGTCGAAGGGGAGCGGGGCAATCTCATCAATTCCACAACCACCCGACGATTACCCCGCCAGGGTGCTGCGCAAAAATCGCGGGCTATGTAAAGTAAGTCCCTCTAAAAAGGGACTTCTTCTTGGATTGTAATCCTGAACCTTTCACCTTCGCTGCGCTTTGCTCAAGACTAGCCCTTCGCAAACCCGATGTCCACTCTGAGAGTTGAATTTTTCAAGTGTCTTAATAACTAAAGCTCATTGAGCGGAGTGAGGTCGCAAGACCGAGCGCAGTCGAAATGGCGATTACGCATAACTCCACTTTGCGACGAGCGTATCGAAGGGAGCCTTCCTGGTTTACAATCGAAGGGTGAAGAAAATCGCTTCACCCGGGAGCTGGAAAATTGCTATAATGACCTTATCAGTATAGGATTGGCAGGAGCCCCTAAGTATGGATCAACCCCGAAAAGAATTCATTTCCTGGCGCGAAGTAAGCAAACTAGTTTCGGTAATCATTCCCCAATTTGAAACCGTTTTTGATTCAGTAGTCATGGTCTCTCCCAGCGGAATCATTCCAGCTGG
This sequence comes from Anaerolineales bacterium, assembly GCA_049644685.1. Classification (GTDB taxonomy): domain Bacteria; phylum Chloroflexota; class Anaerolineae; order Anaerolineales; family UBA11858; genus B10-G9. Next base: position 19,203 of record JBARSJ010000036.1, on the reverse strand, counting down.
TATGGTGGCCGCTGCTGCAGGGATTGAGGAGATGATGATTGCCCAGGTAAATTTCCCCCCAGATTCAGAACTGGAACAATCAAAATTACTCTCCTGGCCGAATTTCATTCATTTTCCCGAAAATGAACTGCTGCTTGAAAAGAAAGTCCTGATTGTCAATAACGCCTGGGGGGCAGGACGCACAACCTGGGCTATTCATAAACGGGTAGAAACCGCAGGAGGCAATCCCTATTCCTGTGTATTGCACTACAATCCCTACCGGAACTTATTAAAGATAAAACCAGATTATTACGGCGCAATCACAGATGCCTATATCATATATCCGTGGGATATCGATCAGGCAGGACCGGCCCGGGTGCTTCTGGAAAATGGTGGACGGGGGTAATTTACAAAAAGAAAAATTAGGGAACAAGAATCCAGAAAATGAATGAAATTCCCAATCCCAGCAATGTTCCCAAGATGGCTTCGCCGGGAGTATGGCCAAGTACTTCCTTAAGTCTTTTATGCTGGGCGAGTTTACCTTTGGCAATTTCCTCAATGATGGTATTGATCAATACCGCCTGCCGCCCAGCTTCCCGCCTGATCCCGGTTGCATCGTAAATAACGATCATCGCCAGGATTGATGCTACAGCAAAGACCGGCAAATCAAATCCCATATACAACCCGATTGATAAAGCCATTGCACTTACCATCGCAGAGTGGGAACTCGGCATACCGCCTGCTTGAAATAACAGGGCCCAGTTCCACCTCTTCAGCATTATGAACTCAATTAACACTTTAAGTATCTGGGCTATGAACCAGGCAGTTAATGCAGCCAGTAATATTGGGTTAAGGAGGAGAATTTCACGCAGAGTCATCTTCCCCCTTCAGAACCTGTTCAACCTGCAGCTCAGCATTATCCAGCAGAGAGATGCAATAGGAAGCCAGAGATTGACCGCGCTCAAAATACAGCAGGGTTGTATGCAAATCATTCTCTCCTGTTTCCAGGGTATTTACCAGCTCTTCCAGCTCTTGAAGAGCCTGTTCATAAGATAGTTTTTCTAACGGTTTAAATTTTAGTTCGCTCACTTTGGGTTCCTTTAGATCCAATTCTCTTCACGGTAGACACCAAACACATCTTTCATTACCTCGGTTATTTCACCCAGTGTAGCATAAGCATGGACAGCTTCCAAGATATACGGCATGGTGTTTTCAGTTCCCTGGCAGGCAATGCGGAGCCGGTCCAATTTTTGCCCCACGTGCCCCTGATCCCGGTCTTTCTTAACTTTCCTGATCCGGCTGACTTGATTTCGGAAGCCTTCAGGATCCATTCTTAGCAGAGGAATCTCCGGCTCTTTTTCATCGAGATAAGCATTAACACCAATTACCTGCCGAACTTGCTGATCTATCTCTCTTTGATATCGGTAAGCCGAATCCGAAATTTCTCCCTGGAAAAAACCAACCTCAATTGCCGGCAGCACGCCGCCCAGGTCCTGGATTTTTTCAAAATAATCATATGCCTGCTTTTCCATTTTATTGGTCAGCGCTTCAAGAAAATATGATCCACCCAGCGGATCCACACTGCTTATTACGCCGGATTCCTCCGCAATGATTTGCTGGGTCCTGAGGGCAATTGTAGCTGCGTGTTCTGATGGAAGAGCCAGAGCTTCGTCCATGCTGTTGGTATGGAGGGACTGCGTACCTCCCAGCACAGCCGCCAATGCCTGCACAGCCACTCTGACAATATTAATCTCAGGTTGTTGAGCTGTCAGGGAGACGCCGGCTGTCTGGGAATGAAAGCGCATTAACCAGGAGCGAGGATTCTTTGCCTGGTATGTATGGCGGATTTCTTTTGCCCAGATTCTCCGCGCTGCCCGGTATTTTGCAATTTCTTCAAAAAAATCGTTATGTGCATTAAAGAAAAACGACAGACGGGGAGCAAATTCGTCAATCTCCAGACCCCGGTCAAGCGCCCAGCGTACATATTCAAAACCATCTGCAAGGGTAAATGCCAATTCCTGGACTGCAGTAGACCCGGCTTCCCGGATATGGTACCCGGATATACTGATTGTATTCCAGAGGGGAACTTCCCGGGATCCAAAAGCTATCGTATCAGTTACCAACCGCATAGATGGATCTGGCGGGAATATATATTCTTTTTGAGCGATATACTCTTTTAATATGTCGTTCTGAAGGGTGCCCCGCAGTTGATCTCTTTTCACCCCTTGATTTTCTGCAGCAGCTATATACATAGCCCAAATGATCGCTGCCGGGGAATTAATCGTCATGCTGGTAGATACCCGGTCCAGGGGTAGGCCATCCAGCAGCATCTCCATGTCCGCTAAAGATGAAATTGCCACCCCGCAGCGTCCAAATTCCCCCTCAGCCTCAGGTGCGTCTGTATCAAATCCCATCAGGGTCGGCATATCAAATGCCACAGAAAGGCCTGTTTGCCCTTGTTTCAACAGGTACTTAAAACGCTGATTGGTCTCTTCAGCAGTGCCAAATCCGGCGAACATTCGCATGGTCCACTGCCGGGAGCGGTACATGGTTGGGTGAACACCGCGGGTGAAAGGGTATAAACCCGGATAACCGATTTCCTCATCGAAGCTGCTTCCATCCAGGTCAGCAGGCGTGTACAACCGGTTGACCAATTCCGAGCTTGTCGTAATGAATTCTTCCCGGCGTTCAGGAAACCGGTCAAGGCTGGACTGGAGTGTTTCCTTCTCCCACCGCTGCATATTCTTCCGTAGTTCTTCCGATTCCCGCTGGTCAGACATGCCTGGCTCCTTGCTTGATGCTCAAACTGATACCTTGAAATTATAGCACTCTTTAGATAACCATGATTCCCTCCACCCAGGCAGAGGGTCCGTATCACCAGTTATAAAGAAATATACACTGGGGGTTATTTGGTATACTACCCACATGCAAAAATCCTCTCACGATGATGACGTTTCCACAGAACTGCTTTTTGATTTACGACAAGCAGTTCAGGAAGTCGCCTCCGATAAAATCACCCGGCTTTTGTACAGCACTGATGCCAGCATTTACCAGATAATGCCGGTTGGTGTGATCTGGCCCAGGGACAAAAACGAAACCGCAGCAGTGGTTGAAATCGCCAGGAAACATAACACGCCAGTACTTCCTCGCGGTGCCGGAAGCAGCCTCGCCGGACAGGCTATTGGCAAGTCATTGATCATGGATTTTTCACGACATATGGACCAAGTTCTTGATCTCAATCCGGAACAATACAGCGTGACTGTCCAACCGGGAGTTGTGCTAGGCCCGCTGAACCGGAGACTCAAGGACCATGGCCTGATGTTCGGACCCGATCCCGCCAGCGAGGACAGGGCGACCCTGGGAGGCGTGATTGGAAATAACGCGACCGGTGCCCATTCTATCCTCTATGGGATGGCGCACGATCATCTGCTTGAAATTGAAGGGGTGCTTTCAGATGCTTCCCAGGTAATTTTTAAAGCAGTAAGTGAGAAGGAATTAAAAATCAAAGGGTTAAGGAATTCCCGGGAAGGAGAAATTTACCGCGCGCTTCCATTAATTCTGGATCAATATCAAGAGGCTATCTCAACCAATTACCCTGATACATTCAGGAATGTTGCTGGATACAATCTGAATATTCTCGCCCAACAGGGTAAGATCAATCCCTCTGTTCTCCTGGCTGGCGCTGAGGGAACCTTAGGTATTATCACCTCCGCCAAACTTAACCTTGTCCCCCGACCAGCAAATACAACCCTTTACCTGGTTCACTTCCCTGAACTGAAAGGAGCTTTGGAATCTGTACCTGCTATTCTAGAAACCAAACCCAGCGCTGTTGAACTGATCGACCGCATGTTAATTCACCTGGCAAAAGCAAACCCTGCTTACCGATCCCTGTTGTCCGCTATCCAGGGAGATCCTGCAGCAGTCTTAGCTGTTGAATACCAGGGGGAGGATGCCCGTCAACTTTCTGGCAAGGAAGGATTTTTGTCCAATTTTGGATATACCATTCCGCTGCCGGAGGAAACCCAGCAAGATCAAATCTGGAAGGCGCGCAAAGTAGGATTGGGGATCCTGCAGAGCACACGCGGTGACGCCAAACCCACTACCTTTATTGAAGATGCAGCTGTACCAGTCAAGCATCTGGCATCATATGCCCTGGAAATTAAACGGTTCGCCAACGAAATCGGTGTGGGTTCTATTGCCTTTTATGCCCATGCCAGCGCTGGCTGCCTTCATATTCGGCCCCAGGTAAATCTAAAAAACGAAAATGGATTGAAGCAAATACGATTGCTGGCAGAAAAATCCCTGGAATTGGTGCTTAAATTCGGGGGCACAACCAGCGGTGAGCATGGTGAAGGCATCGCCCGCGGAGAGTTTATGAAGCAGCTTTTTGGACCTGAACTCAGCGAGGCTTTCCGGAAGGTCAAGGAAACTTTCGATCCTGACTATCTGTTTAATCCGGGAAAAATTATCGATCCGCCTCCCATGGACAGCAGCCATCTCTTGCGCTACGGACCAGATTATCGCGCCATTCACAAACCACAAAAAACGCTGCTTGATTTTCAGAATGATCAGGGATTTGACCGAGCGGTAGAAATGTGCAACGGCGCCAGTATCTGCCGTCAGCTAGAGGGCGGAGTGATGTGTCCGTCCTTCCAGGCATCCCGGGATGAAAAACACAGCACTCGCGGTCGAGCCAATCTGCTGAGAGCAGCTATGACAGGAAAACTGGGCTCGGAAGGGATGGTATCCCCTGACCTGTATGCAGCCCTGGATCTTTGCCTTTCCTGCCAGGCCTGCCTGAATGAATGCCCCTCTGCTGTGGATATGAGTAAGTTAAAGGCTGAGTTCCTCTACCAGTATTACCGGGTTCACGGAATCCCGATCAGGAACAGGATCTTCGCTAACATTGCCCAAATCAGCAAACTCGTTCAACCTTTCTCCTTCCTGGTGAATCCTGTTCTAAAAGGACCCGCGGGGCGCCTGCTTTCGTTTGCTGGAATCCATCCAGAAAGGGAAATGCCGCCATTCGCTGGAGAGACATTTACTTCCTGGTATAGAAAACAATCCCTGTCAGTGCGCTCTCAAAAAACCAGGCAGGTTGTGTTCTTCTATGACACCTACCTGGAATACAACTATCCCCACATAGGACGGGCTGTGGTAAAGATTTTTGAAAAAGCCGGCCTGGATCTAATTGTGCTCAACGAAAAAGTTGATTCCGGGAGGCCTGCTTTTTCTAAAGGTATGCTTGAAAAAGCCAGAAACCTTGCAGTACAAAACCTGGAGATCCTGGCCCCCTATGCTGAAAAAGGTATACCCATCGTCGGCTGTGAGCCCAGTGTGGTGGTAATGCTGAAAAAAGAATACCGGGATTTGGTTCCTGGTTCCACATCGGATCTAATTGCCGAAAAAGCCCTGATGGTAGAAGAATATCTTGTCCGGGAAATCGAGGCTGGCAAAATTTCATTCCAATTTGATGACCAGCCCCGCCGTGTGCTTTACCACGGTCACTGCCAACAAAAAGCAAATTTTGGAACTGAGGACACGCTTAAATTGCTGGGAATGCTCCCCGGCTGCAGGGCAGAGGAAATTGAAGCCGGATGCTGCGGCATGGCTGGCGCTTTTGGATACGAAAAAGAACATTATGAATTTTCATTAGAGATCGCAGAATTAGCACTTGCGCCAAGAGTGCGCGAAGCGGATCCTGAGGTAATCATCTGCGCCTCAGGAACATCCTGCAGAGAACAGATTCAGCATACTGCGGATCGGGAAGCAATTCATCCTCTGGAACTATTTGCCAAAGCCTTAATTTGAAACCTCCAGGATCAGTTTTCGTAATATTTAATATATCGTTTTATTATTACAACTGCAGCAACTATAACTTTAGCGTAATTAAACTAGAAAAGGAATAACCAATGGAATGGCTCTCATCCCCCGAATCCTGGATTGCACTGCTCACGCTTACAGCCCTGGAAATTGTCCTCGGTATCGATAATATAATTTTTATTTCCATCCTCGCGGGCAAACTCCCAAAAAAACAACAGAACCTGGGGCGCCAGATTGGGCTGGTGATGGCGATGGTCACCCGCATCTTGCTTCTGTTCTCTCTAACCTGGCTTACCCAGTTAACCACTCCGCTCTTTTCAGTGTTTAGTTATGACCTGTCTGGAAGAGACTTGATCCTGATTTCAGGAGGATTGTTTTTATTGGGAAAAAGCACCTTTGAAATCCACGAACGCCTGGAAGGAGAAGAAGGTCATGCCTCCCAGAAAGTTGTCCCCTCCTTAACCGGGGTGATTGTTCAAATCATGTTGCTGGATATCGTCTTTTCCCTGGATTCGGTCATCACGGCTATCGGCATGGTGAATGAAATTGCGATCATGATTACAGCCGTGGTAATTGCGGTGGCGATCATGCTGTTTGCCGCCGGCCCGATCAGCTCCTTTGTAAATGACCGGCCGACCTTGAAAATCCTCGCCCTGAGTTTCCTGCTGCTGATTGGGTTCACCCTGGTGGCAGACGGCTTGGGATTCCATATCCCCAAAGGGTATATATATTTCGCGATGGGTTTCTCCGTGTTTGTGGAGGTCATCAACCTGCAGGTCCGCGCCAAGACACAACCGGTTCAGCTTCGTACACCTTATACATACGAGAAATAAATATCAAAAATGGCCTCTCCCCGCGTAATTCTCCATCTTGATCTGGATGCTTTCTTCTGTGCAGTAGAAGAAATCAAGGATCCCGGTTTAGGCGGGAAAGCCTTTGCAGTCGGGGGTTCCCCAACCGGACGGGGAGTAGTCACTTCTGCTTCCTACCCGGCCCGGAAGCAAGGCATCCACTCCGCCATGCCGATGGCTCAGGCAATCCAGCTCTGTCCCAATCTGATTATAGTCTCCGGTGATCATCGTTCCTACAGGCATTATTCCAAAAAAGTAATGGCCTGTCTGGCTGCGCTATCACCGCAAATAGAACAAATATCCATTGATGAAGCCTTTCTGGATATCACTGAACTGGGATCATCTCCCAGGGCAATTGGCCTCCAGCTGCAGGGTACCATCCTGGAAGATCTTGATCTGCCAAATTCAGTTGGCATTGCCGGTAACAAGTTGGTAGCGAAAATCGCCACCGATGTCGGTAAAAAGGCAGCCGCGGGTGATCGTCCTCCTAATTCCATCACAGTAGTCCCGCCCGGAGAGGAGTCTAATTTCCTCGCTCCCCTGCCAGTGGATATGTTATGGGGCGTTGGACCAAAAACAAAAGAACGATTGGAACAAATAAACATCCACACCATTGGCGATTTAGCGGCATACCCTGTCATTGAACTCTCCAGGGTTTTTAGAAAACACGGGTACGATCTCTCTCAGAGAGCACAGGGTATTGATCAGCGGGATATCGTCACCGAACGGGAGATTAAATCCGTCAGCAATGAACTGACCTTCCGCGAGGATATTGGACGAAAAAGCGATGTGCTGAAATCGATAAATAAACTTTCCAAGAAGGTTGCCCAGCGTCTGGGTGCGAAAAATCTTAAAGGCAAAACAATCCAAATCAAACTTCGCTGGTCAGATTTCACAACCTTAACCCGGCAAAAAACATTACCAAAAACCACCAACGATACCAGCGCCATTCAACGAACTGCTTCATCCCTGCTGGATCAAGTCTGGGAGGAAGGGCGGTTGGTCCGGCTGGTCGGTGTTGGTGTAAGCAACCTGGACACTGAAGCCCAACAGCTGGGACTCTGGGATCCGGAAGTGAAAAAAGACCTCCAGCTTGAGCAGGCGCTGAAGGATTTAAGGGAAAGATTCGGAGAAGATGTCATTGGCCGGGGGATAAATAAATAATAAGTAAATATTTCACAAGCTGGTAAAAAATCGATTATAATTATGGGTTGTGTTAAGGGTGTGTTCCACCAGTTTAACACAATATAAACACTTATCTAATGGAGTAAAGTAAATGGCTAAAAATATTAAGATGATTGACGGCAACGAAGCAGTTGCTGCAACTGCCCATAAGATCAATGAAGTGATTGCAATCTACCCCATCACCCCCTCCTCTGCAATGGGTGAACATGCAGATGCCTGGTCGGCGCAGGGAAAAACCAACATCTGGGGCACCATTCCAGATGTGATTGAAATGCAGTCTGAAGGTGGTGCTGCCGGTGCAATCCATGGCGCCCTGCAGACAGGTGCTTTGTCGACCACCTTTACAGCTTCTCAAGGGTTGTTGTTAATGCTGCCAAATATGTTTAAAATTGCCGCTGAGTTAACCCCCACGGTGTTCCATGTCTCCGCGCGCTCCGTTGCGGCTCAGGCATTATCCATTTTTGGCGATCATTCAGATGTCATGGCTGCTCGATCAACCGGTTTTGGGCAGCTTTCGTCAGGCTCAGTTCAAGAAGCTCATGACTTTGCCCTGATCGCTCAAGCTGCAGCCCTGGAATCTAGAATTCCTTTTATTCATTTCTTTGAGGGTTTCAGAATATCTCATGAAATAAACAAGATTGAGATGCTTTCAGATAAAGTACTGCGGGAAATGATAGATGATGAATTAGTTCACGCTCATCGTGCCCGGGGTATGAATCCTGATAAACCAGTCCTGCGGGGAACCGCCCAAAACCCGGATATCTTCTTCCAAGCCAGGGAAACTGTCAACAAATACTATATTGCCTGCCCTGAAATTGTTCAAAAGGCTATGGATAAATTCGGCAAACAGGTTGGACGGGAATATCATTTGTTTGACTATTTCGGTGCCAAAGATGCGGAGAGAGTAATTATTCTCATGGGATCTGGAGGAGAAACCGCAGCTGCTACCGCAAAATACCTTAATGAAGGTGGCGAAAAGGTCGGTGTTGTCCGAGTACGTTTATACCGCCCCTTCTCAATAAAGCATCTGCTAAATGCTTTGCCAGATTCGGTGAAAGTGATTGCTGTTTTGGATCGAACCAAAGAGCCTGGAGCTCTTGGCGAACCTCTTTACAATGATATTGTCACTGCAATTGTAGAAGGCATGGACAAGAAATCTGCTCCCCTGGTAGTCGGCGGTCGCTACGGCCTTTCTTCCAAGGAATTCACTCCTGCGATGGTTAAAGGCGTCTTTGATGAAATAAAAAAGGACAATCCCAAGAACCACTTTACTATCGGGATTGTTGATGACGTAACCCACACCAGCCTTGAATTCAATCCTGAATTCTCTATTGAAGGGGCAGATACAATCAGCAGCGTATTCTTTGGACTTGGTGCTGATGGCACTGTAGGAGCTAACAAAAACTCAATTAAGATCATCGGCGAAGAAACTGAAAATCACGCTCAAGGGTATTTTGTCTATGACTCGAAAAAATCCGGGGCAAAAACAATTTCTCACCTCCGTTTTGGCCGAAACCCGATCAATGCGCCCTACTTAATTGGAGAAAATGAAGCCGACTTCCTGGCTTGCCATCAATTTAGCTTCCTGGAACAGATTGAAATGCTGAAATATTCTAAACCAGGATCTATCTTCTTGCTGAACAGTATCTACGGGCCTGATGTTGTCTGGGATTACCTCCCCCTCAGCGTTCAGGACACCATAATTAAAAAGGAAATTGAGCTTTACATAATTAACGCTTATGATGTGGCAAAAGAAACCGGTATGGGCAGCCGCATCAACACGATCATGCAAACTTGTTTCTTCGCAATTAGCGGTGTATTACCCCGGGACGAAGCAATTGCGGCCATCAAGGGAGCCATTGAAAAAACTTATGGCAAAAAAGGCAAAGATGTTGTCCAAAAGAACTATGAAGCGGTTGACCAGTCGCTTGCCAATCTGCACAAAGTAGAAGTTCCGGAAAAAGCTGACAGCATCATCCACATGCGGCCAACTGTTCCAGAGGAAGCGCCAGAGTTTGTTAAGAATGTTCTGGGAAATATACTTGCCGGCTATGGTGACAATTTACCTGTCAGTGTGTTTCCGGACGATGGTACTTATCCTACCGGAACCACAAAATGGGAAAAGCGCAACGTTACGCTTGAAATTCCAGCCTGGAATCCTGAGACTTGCATTCAATGCAACAAGTGCGCAATTGTATGTCCGCACGCGGCGATCCGCCCCAAAGTATATGATCCTGAGCTGCTGAAAGATTCTCCCCCAACCTTCAAATCAGTTGACGCTAAGGGGCGCGAATTCGAGGGATTAGTCTACAGCATTCAGGTTGCCCCAGAAGACTGCACCGGATGTACTTTGTGTGTTGATGCCTGCCCTTCAAAAGACAAAGACGAGCCGGCTCTGCAAATGGTTTCCCAACCACCTCTTCGCGAGGGGGAAAGTCAAAATTGGGACTTCTTCCTTTCCCTTCCCGAGATTGATCGATCCAAACTTAAACTCAACCGGGTCAAAGATTCTCAGTTCTTACAACCTTTGTTTGAATTCTCAGGTGCTTGCGCTGGATGCGGTGAAACGCCCTATGTGAAGCTGCTTACCCAGCTCTTTGGGGACCGGACCGTGATTGCCAATGCGACCGGTTGTTCATCAATCTACGGCGGTAATATGCCGACAACTCCCTACAGCACTAACAATGACGGCTACGGGCCAACCTGGAATAACTCACTCTTTGAAGATAACGCGGAGTTTGGTTTAGGGATGCGCCTGACCATTGATAAACATATGGAATACGCCAAAGAATTACTTCCCCAATTAAGCGATGTGATTGGAAAAGAATTAGTTGCTGAAATTCTCAATGCTGATCAATCCTCTGAGGCCGGAATTAGCGCCCAGCGGGAACGAATCGCTAAATTGCGGGGAAAAATTGAAGGCCTGGATAATCCTAAAGCTCTCGATTTACTCAGCATCGCAGATAAACTGGTCCGCAAGGACGTCTGGATACTTGGTGGTGATGGCTGGGCGTATGACATTGGCTATGGCGGTTTGGATCATGTGCTGGCCTCTGGCCGAAACGTCAATGTGCTAGTTATGGACACCCAAGTGTACTCTAACACTGGCGGACAATCCTCCAAGGCAACTCCTCTCGCCGCGACTGCAAAATTTGCTTTCAACGGCAAGGAACAACCCCGCAAGGATTTGGGCATGATGGCTATGTCTTATGGCTATATTTATGTAGCTCAGATTGCAATCGGGTCCAATGACAATCAGACTCTAAAAGCTTTCCTTGAAGCTGAAGCCTATGACGGCCCCTCCCTGATTTTGGCTTACTCCCCCTGTATTGCTCACGGGTTCGATATGGCTTTACAGCATAAACATCAAGATTTAGCGGTTAAATCCGGTCTCTGGCCGCTTTACCGTTTCAATCCTGCTCGAGCTTTAGAAGGCAAGAATCCGCTGCAGTTGGATTCAAAGGCTCCCAGTGTTCCCTTTAAAGAATTTGCTTATGATGAAGTTCGCTTCAACACCCTGCTGAGGAGCGATGAAAAACGGGCCGAGTTCTTGATGAAATCAGCTCAAAAGAGCATTGATGAACGCTGGAACCTTTACAAACACATGGCAGCGATGGACTACAGCCAGGAGGAAGAAGCGGCGTAAATTGGATTACTGAATAAACACAGAAGAGGCTGTCCCAAAAGTGATGGGAACAGCCTCTTTTTGGTTCCAGCTGACCTTTTATTGTTACAATATCATTATCATAGATAAGCAGATAGGAAGCCTTTTTAGTCGAATATCCAGGATATTCGAGCATTAATGCCTGATATGTATAGGTTATGCATCCTATACTAAACCAATGATGAAAATTATAAAAACATTTACCCTCGTCATCGCAGTTTCAGTTAGTATTGTTTCTTGCAATCAGCAAGACAATCGTGATATACACGATGGACTGAATCCGACGATTATTCAAGCCACGTCATTAATACCAACCTCATCTCCAACCACACAACCGGTTTTCACTGCCACCTCAACACCACAACCAACGCTCCCTCCCCCTACATTTACACCCACGGATATTCCCAGGATCCCAGATTCCACAAAGGGAATAAACTCTTCAGGACCGTGGTTTTCCTTTTGGGATGACGATCGTGAAATGTCGCGCCTATTTTTCACCAATCCTGACGGATCTGGAAAAGTCGAGTTTGCACGGTGCACTGATTGTGCATGGCCAGATATTTCTGAAAATAGTCCCTATATTTCTTATGTAAGGACCAATTTTAATGCGATTCTCAATAAGGATGATATTCCTGTTGCTGAGTTAGAGATAGTTGAGATCCCATCCTTTGAAAGAGTGGTGACAATTAATCTGATCAGCAATGAATCGTTGAGTGAAATCGATGATCTTGGCCAAAGCAATCTGTTTGATATTGTCCGGCTGAGTTGGCCAAGCTGGTCACCTGACGGGAGCAAAGTAGCGTTCGTGGCTGCAATTGATGCACCAAACCTGGATTTATACACATATGATGTCCTTACGGGCGAAATATCGCGATTATCATCAGGCCCGAATCATGCTGCTGATCCATTTTGGTCTCCGGATAGTGAATACATCGTCCATAAGGAAGTCACTGAATATTCTCTTGGGTACGAAGTCTCTGATTTGGCAGTATGGCTTGCGAACGCCAAAACAGGTGAAAACCTATGGTTGTATTCTCCAAACGGCCGGGATGAACTCAGTGACTGGGTTGATGACAAAACACTGATTACTTACACTCACCGCTGGCTCGAGAATGCAGGCCCACAAGTGGATATAAGGATGACAGATATTAGTTCAGGAAACACACGGCTTCTATGTAAGGATACTTGTGAATCTTATCAGCCAATCATCGATCACCAAAATGGAATTCTAATTTATCAAAAGTCCCCTCATTCTGAGTGGTGGGCTTTGTCTTTGGGAGATGATTTTTCTATTGAACTAAAGAAGATAGATGGTATGTATTATTACCCTGAGTGGAGTGACACTCTCGGAAGATATGTTTTTCTTTCTACAGAGCAAAGCCAAAAAGTGGATTGTAATGGTGAAAAAGGGTATTACTATTTAGATCTTGATTTATCATTGAAATGCACAACGACAGGTAATGAAACTGAGGTATTCCATTCACCAGACAGTAATTGGGCAGTTGATTCTGATGGAATACTTTGGCAGCAAGGTGAAGTTTTCAGTAATTTACTTGAAGACAGATGGTTTCGCCGAGAATCTGCAGATAACTATCCCCACTTCACTGCTGTCTGGAGACCTGATTCGTCCGGTGTGTTTCTGTACAGATACAAGGATCTATTTTATATGGATGTGCCAGATGGGTATCCAGTTCTAGTACACAAAGGAGATCATATTCTCTGGCTCAAATGGATTGAAGATTCAAGATGGTAGTTATTAAATATTCTGGATGCATAACCCACGCTCCACCCGACCGCCGGTTACGGTGGATGGCCTGGGACCTAGGGTCTTAAAAACAAAACCCGGCTGCAGGTGAGCTCATCCGTTATGTTATCAATGTTAAGACTTAATGATTATCAGGAAAGCTGTAATTGATGACGCGATGATGATGAAAGAGCTTCATGACCGAGCAGTTATGGAGCTGTGTCGCAACGACTATACAACCGATCAATTAGAGGGTTGGGTCAACAAGAGTCCCCTGGAAAAATATCACTGGCGTCTTGAAACACAACAAATTTTCGTTGCAGAAATTGATGGAAAAATGCTCGGATATGTTCGTTGGTATCCAAAGACAAATGAGTTATGTTCCATCTGTGTTGAGCCCGAGTTTGCCAGACAGGGCATTGCAACAAAGTTGATGGAAGTTGCTTACAAAGATGCCAAAAAACAAAATGTAGAAACACTTTGGCTCGATGCAAGCTTAACTGCAGTTCCTTTCTATCAAGCCCTGGGCTGGGATTATGTGTTTTTATCAACAGATGGTCCATTAGATATTGTCAGGATGGTTATACGATTACCTTCATTAGAAAATCGAGGGAATTCAAATAATCGGGGATAGGTAACATAACCCCCGCTCCACCCGACAGCCAGGGGCGGACCGGGGACCGAAGACGGAAGACCGGGAAAAACAATCTGGCTGCGGGTGAGCTCATCCGTTAGGTTGCACGTTGCGAACGGATCAAATAATAAAATAAACCTTGCTCAAGGGATCATAACAAACTGAATAATTTGTCTGATGTATCGCAAAAGGTATCAATGAGAACTACATAGGAGAGTGATTTATGGATGAAAACAAACTAGATAAGGTAATTAAAAGGCAAAAGAGGTATGCGCGGTTAGATAAATACTTACTCTATCTGTTAACCGCAGAACTCGGTTATTTCATCCTGCTGATGATTGCAGGTATCATTGTTACTTTTCTCGTATATGTGATGGATTTTTTTCCAGACTATTACGACTACGTAACAAGCATATTATGGCCAGTTGCGATATACATTGTGGCTTTGCCACTCAATATGTTAGGTGGTTTGTTGAGCATTTTTCTGAATATTCGATCGGATCACCAAGGTTATCCAGGCACTGGTCATTTGCTAAATTGGATATTCCTAATGACTACTGGGTGGCTTTTTATTGCAGCCCTTATATTTATGATGCCAAGCATGGCTAGGACCTACTAAGCAATTATTTGGTGTTCTCAATAATTAAGTGCACCCTAACCACCGCTGCACCTGGTCGCCTTTGGCGTTGGGAATCAGCCGTTTTTTGCAAATATTGGGTTTGGTTCTATAATAATTAATAGCCATATCGGCACCAGGTGAGCTCATCCGTTAGGCAGCGGGAGCCCCCAATTTGGAATTGGGGGAGAATTCTGGGAAAATCGCATGACATTCGAGGAAGCATCTAGAACGCTGCTGAAACTTTTGTGCATAGTTGCAACTGGATTGTTTCTTGTCAGTTGTGATGAGAGTCCTCGAGTACCGATACCCGCAAGTGAAACACAATCATCATCTTCTCGCCCTGTGGACAACCCCCTCGTATACATTAGAGTCACAGATCCCATAGGCTCAAAGGAATTCTTCGAGACGAACCGCCAACTTTTCGCGTACGATCGAGAGGCATCCCTAGATATTCAGGAAGTTTCAAGGCGGGTCGAAGAAGATATATCGGTTATTGAAATCACATATGCCAGCCCCAAAGGCGGCCGAGTCCCAGCGACGCTTATCGTTCCCGGCGATGCAGGTCCTTTCGCGGGATTAGTAATGATGCGTAGCATGGAGCTCGAGTTTGGAATGAGCTACGCGGATTATGGTGCGGTGGTGATATATGTCGATCCGCCATCATTCCGACCTCAGAACTCAGGTCCACGCGGTATATTGACCTTCACTGAACAAGATCGCGAGGAGCAGATACAACTGATCATCGACCTCCGCCGGGCTCTTGACTTGTTAATAGCCAGGCCGGATGTCGACCCGGAAAGGATAGCTTATCTCGGCGTTAGCTATGGCGGTGCGATGGGAGGGTTACTTTCTGGTGTTGAGGATCGCTTCCAAGCTTATGTGTTGGTTGTGGGTGATGGCGGATTGGTCACACATGTAACGAATCCCGAGAATCGGTCAATGCCGTTGAACAAGTTCTTCGAAGATCAGAGTGCGTGGATAGATGATATGTGGCCGATTGAGCCCATCCACTTTGTGTCCCACGCATCACCTGCTCCACTCTTGTTCCAGAATGCAACCCAGGACCAATACGTGAATGTTGAAGATGCCATCCGCTTTCAAGAGACGGCCAGCGAACCTAAGCATGTCATTTGGTACGACTCGATCCACTGGCCTTTGCCCGAAGAAGCTGTCATGGACAACGCAAAGTGGCTCCAGCAGCTCATCGGCCCCGGGGCACTCTTTTTGGTTCCGATTCCAAACTTCCGAGCATCTGCGATTATGATCGATCGATTACTCCTATACTGGTTGGCTATGACAACTGTCTCACTGGTGTATCTAGCTTGGGACATGAGGCGACGAGTAGAGGGGTCGCTAAAGGGGAGGGTAATGTGGTCCCTGACGACTGCACTATTTGGCGTAATCGGATTGATGGCCTATATTATTTCGCAAAGATTAGTTCGGCGATTTCTGGAACCCTAGGATTTCTCCTTTTGAAGGACAAGTCACGATGGTCCTGAGGGGATATCCGCAGGTGCAGATTTGGGTCTATCGCTGCCTAACCATTCGCTGGAACGGACCGTGGATGAAGCGCGATTTGATAGCAAAGTTATATGATGTGAGTAGGTAGAAAAGGTAGAGGTCGGGAATTCCCCTGCCGCTCAGCTCAAAACCGTTAGCCCGCAATTGGAGAATAAAATGTTATTCAAAGGAAAAGTAAAGAAAATATTAGATGAGAAGTCTGGCGAAAAAGCGATCATGGCGATCGATATGCTGTTGACACCGATTTTTTATTCTAAGCCTGGCAAACTCTCAGAAGAAGAAAAAACAATTGTATACATTGAAGCACTTGAGAGGGAAGTAAACAATGGCGGTTTTTCCCAATTTTTCTTTAACTCTTCTGGGAATAATACAGAAGAAACAGTTAGAGCTTTGAGAAATGTTGGGTCAACTAAGTTTTTAAGGCTCGTAATATCTGCTATTGAACAATTTGCGAACTCTTATGTGCCTAAAGATCGAGTGGAGCGACAATATATTCTTGAGAGAATTGAAGATACAGCAAGCCAAACTTGGAATGAATTAGATACTGAGTTTTATAAGTACGAGGAAGATCTATACTCATTAATGCGAAATTACATGTTGGCTAATATTAAGAGTTTTCGATAAATGTATGCGGGGTAACCCCCGCTGCAGCGGATGCTGGGGTCCGGGACGCAATTAACTAAATCAAGCTACAATAAAAGCGGGGGGAGTTTAATCTCCCGGCTATGTGTTTAACGCGGTTTATCCATCTTCCTTAAGAGGAGAAACGATTTATGAAAACGACTCGCTTGCGCTCAATGCAGTTAACTCTCGCTTTACTGACCCTGATCGCTGTCAGTCTGGCCTGCCAGATTCCGACCCCTAACCCCCCGCCGACTGCTACCCAGGACAGCGACCCTTCGCCCACTATCACACCAATTCCCCCAACAGCTGAAGAGGGTGGCAACCTGGTGATAACCAACGTGACGCTGGATACCTCCACGCCCTCCGCTGGCGGATGGGTCACTGTAGATGTGACAATCGAAAACCAGGGCGGAGGGGTGGCAGCGGGCTATGAGCTGGTGCTGATTCCCCACTACGGTTGGGGACCGCCCAACCCTGCTGGATACGAGTTGCTTCCCGACCTGGCTCCCGGAGCGATTCATACGGTATCCTTTTCTCCAGGAGTGCTGTACCCCGATGTGGGAACCTTCACCCTGCGGGTGCTGGTGACGGATGATTGGAATGCTGCTGGAAACCCCGACTCAACGGGCACTGCCGGAGATTTCCTGGATATACTGATCACTGTAATAGAGCCGGTAACCCTTGAAGCAAACCTGGCAATCACCAACGTAACACTGGGTACCACCACGCCCTCCGCTGGCGGATGGGTCACTGTAGATGTGACAATCGAAAACCAGGGCGGAGCGGTAGCAGTGGGCTATGAGCTGACGCTGATTCCCCACTATGGTTGGGGACCGCCTAACCCTGCTGGATACGAGTTGCTTCCCGACCTGGCTCCCGGAGCAATTCATACGGTGTCATTTTCACCGGGTGTGTTGTACTCCGATACAGGAACCTTCACCCTGCGTGTGCTGGTGACGGATGATTGGTATGATACGGGTAACCCCGATTCAACGGGTACTGCCGGGGACTACCAGGATATTCTGATCACGGTGGGAGGATAGATAGAAGATTATTAACTAGGGGAAAAAAAGATTGAACTGCCAAGAGCCCGGCAGGTGAAATTAGCCGTTTGCTGACCATGAGGAATGAAGGGAATAAAAGACGGAGGAAAATCATGAAAATATTTTCATTAGGAGGCTATGGCAAAGTAGGATTACCAGCAAACAAGCTGCTTGCACAGACCGATCTGGTTACTGAGATCGCTATTGTTGGGAGGAATCTAGAACATGCAGAAAAGGCTGCCGCAGAAATCGGTAAGAAAGCTGTCGCAATCCAGGCTGATGGCACCGATGAACAGGAGCTGACGTCATTAATGGCAGGCTACGACCTTATCGTGAACGCGGCGGACAATCAATTTGTTCTTCCATCCATACGGGCTGCGATACACAATAGCGCTCACTACTGCGATGCAGCATTTGGAGATGTTCTCAAACAGGCACTGCAGCTAGCGTCCGGAGCTGAGGCTGTTGACATTACCGCTATCCTCGCCAATGGCGTCCACCCTTCGATCACAAATCTGATGGGAGTGCATGTGGCGCGACAGTTACAGGAGGTAGAGCAACTGCAGCTCGGAGACGCCAGCATGTACAACTTTCAGGATGGGCAGGATCTGACACCCAGCCAATGGCTCAATGAGCCGCTGCAAAGTTTAGCCGTTCTGCACGATTTCACGGGGGGTATTGCGTGGATGTTGCAGATAGTGCAGGAAAGCGGCACGAAGACAGTACTTGATTACCAGGATGGCCAATGGGTGGATCTGGATCCAATCAGATCTGGTCTGAACGTACCTCTTCTGCAAGGCGGTACGTTCATCGCGTACCCATATCTGAGTAGCGATCCCCTCTTTGGATCGCTGCCGCATGATCTTGCCAGGGTATCACCAGTTGAGATGTTATTTAGTCCACTCCCACCACAGCTTCACGAAGTGCTCCGGGAGCTTTCTCTGCGTGTACTCGAGGGAAGCATCGATGCCGACGCTGCTCTAGACTCCTTCCTCGATATAGCAGAAAGTGATCCTCACCACTATCTGACACTCCCGGAAGACTTCATCCCAATCCCAAAAACGTGGGCTCGCGCTGTGGGTCGCAAAGAGGGCCGCGCGGCACGTTTTAGCTGCTGGCTCACCGCTTCCATGTGGGACGTGGGAGGGTACTTCCTTACCAGCGCGGCGTTGGTTGTTGCTGTATGCAAGATCCTGCGCGGTGAAATACAAGAGCGTGGAGTCATGACCGCCGAAACAGCTTTCGAGCCCCAATCCTTTTTCGATGAAGTTGTCACCGTGTTGCCGGAACCTCCTCCGAACGGAAAACTGCTTGGCGAATCCTTCGAGTGGTTGGAGTAACAGCATCTTCGCTATTTCTAACAAAAAAGGACCAGGCCCCTTAAGGGACCTGGTCCTTTTCATTTATCATTTTAAAAGAAAATGTCCTTGGCAATGACCAACTCTCCCAGAGGGCCTCCCCTCAAGTACCATCGGCGCTGGCAAGCTTAACTACTGGGTTCGGGATGGGACCAGGT
>JBARSJ010000035.1:0-36438 GCA_049644685.1 Anaerolineales bacterium | reverse complement strand
GCTCAGCGCTGCTTCCCGGGATGGAGAAACTGCTGACTAAAGAACTGGGCGTGCCCACCTACCTGGTTGATAATCCCACTACATGTGTAGTCGAAGGTGCTTCAAGAGCTTTTGCCCCGGGAATATTTCCCAAAATCAGAAGAAATTTAATATCCTGACAATAGATAAAGCGGACTGTTTGACAGTCCGCTTTTTATTTAAGTATTAACAATCCGCAAGCTTTATTGGATTTCGGATACTGTTGTCTATTTTAAGAAGTAACTCAATTTTTGCAGGTGGACAGCAGGGTCAATATGTTCAATCTGAACACCCTGGGGGGTTTTAAGATATATCGGCGCATAATTAAGGATAGCGGTAATTCCTGCATCTACAAGATCATCAATGACATCCTGTGCATACTCAGCGGGGATAGCCAAAACTGCGATCTGAATGTTATTAGTTTTAACATAATCTTCCAATTCCCGGATGTCTTTAGCAACAAGGTCACCAATTTTTTTACCGATTTTTTTGGGGTCAATATCAAAAATTGCTGAGACCTGGAATCCCCGATTCGTAAAACCTTTATATCGAGTTAAACCGCTGCCCAGGTCACCTGCGCCGATAACGATCATTTTCCAGATATTATCCGTATTTAAAATCTGGTTAAGTTTACAAATCAAGAACTCGATTTCGTAACCCTTCCCCCTTTTTCCCAGTTCCCCAAAATGAGAGAGATCTTTCCGAATTTGAGCGGCTGATATGTCCAGCAGCTTACCTAATTCGCGGGAGGATGCATATTCATAGCCATCTTTTTGAAGACGGTTTAACGCTCGAAGATAAAGGGGTAGACGGCCAATAATTATCCGTGGAATTTGGTTTACCATGAGCCATCCTGTGTAAATTTAGTGTAATTAGGTAGATATAGGAGATAAGATTGAAATAATTTTTACCATTTTACCATAAGACCTGGTGATATTTGGCAATGGTATAATACCGTAGAAATCCGTTTAGGGAAATATCTTTCTCTCCGATAGGCGGATCGTAAATATAATAACGGATTTTCGATCCGGTGTTGATAACTCAGCGAATAGATCAGACTGATTGAATTATTGGGCTAGAAAAAACCATGTATTTTGATGAAGTAGTAATTGAAGTTACTGGGGGGAAGGGGGGCGATGGCGTCATTCAATTCCGGCGGGAAAAGTATGTACCGCGAGGAGGTCCTGATGGTGGAGATGGCGGGCATGGAGGAAGTATTCTGCTAGAGGTTGACCAGCATAAAAACACATTATCTGAATTTCGCCATAAAAAACAATTTCGGGCTCAGGATGGTGCCAGAGGGAAAGGTAAAAATCAGACTGGCGCTTCGGGTGATGATTTGGTGCTTAAAGTTCCTCCAGGTACGTTGGTATTTGATGAATCTGACGGCAGCTTAATGGGTGATCTTATTGACCAAGAACAGCAGCTCCAGGTATGTAAAGGTGGACGCGGTGGCAGAGGGAATACCAGGTTTAAAACATCCAAGAATAAAGCGCCCAGAATTGCCGAAAAAGGAGAACCCCCAGAAGAAAAAATACTCAGGTTGGAATTAAAGCTAATTGCGGATATAGGTATCATCGGTGTTCCGAATGCCGGGAAATCAACAATGCTATCAGTTGTTAGTAACGCAAAGCCCAAAATTGCTCCCTATCCTTTTACTACACTGCAGCCAAATCTTGGTGTGGTGGAGCTGGACAATGACATACAACTTATCCTGGCAGATATTCCAGGTTTAATTGAAGGAGCTCACAGAGGTGAAGGGTTAGGTCACGATTTTTTGAGACATATCCAACGTACGCGAGTGTTAATTCATCTTCTTGATGGCATTTCTGAAGAGCCCATTCTCGATTTTGCTCAAATCAACTCAGAGTTGGCATTATTTGATCCGGCTTTGGGAGATAAACCGCAGATTGTTGTCCTGAATAAAATGGATCTCCCAGACGTAGAAAAGAAATGGCCGCAAGTCAAATCGCAGCTGTTGGAAAAAGGCTACCAGGATGTCTTTTCTATCTCTGCCATTACCCGGCAGGGAATCATGCCCGTGCTCTATCGGACTGCGCAATTATTGGAAGAGACACCTGCTTATGAATACAAAGCCGCGGTAGATGATGATGCTTTACCTGTGTATCGATTTGAAAAAGACCCGCAGAACTATGTTATTTTGAAAACTGATCGGGGATGGAGGATTACTGGTGAGGCTATAGAAAGAGCTGCTGCGATGACCTATTGGGAGCATTTCCAGTCCATACGCAGATTTCATCGGATCCTGGAAGCAATGGGAGTGGATGAGGCTTTGAAGGAAGCCGGAGTGATACCAGGGGACTTAGTTTTTATCGGTGATCATGAGCTGGAGTGGGAGGAATAAGACACAGATGAAAATCGGGTATTTTGGCGGTACTTTTGATCCGCCTCATTTGGGACATATTATTCTGGCGGCGGAAGCATTTTACCAATTGGAGCTGGACTCCCTTGAGTGGATTTTAACCCCTTTCCCTCCTCATAAGAATAATTTACCGATTACCCCGGTTGAAGTCAGGTTGGAAATGCTGAATTTGGCAGTGGGAAAGCACCCTGGTTTTGAAATTTCCTTGGTGGACCTGAACAGAGATCCTCCCCATTATGCTGCTGATACTGTGGAAATTCTACGTGCTGAAAATCCCACCTCAAAGTTGGTTTACTTGATTGGCGAGGATTCTTTGTTTGATCTGCCAGACTGGTACGCTCCAGCCAGATTTCTGGCCAACGTAGATCAACTTGCGGTTGCTCTCCGACCGAACATTAACTCAGATTTGACCAAACTAGAGAGTTCTCTCCCGGGTTTGAGGGAAAAAATCTATTATCTGTCCGATACAATGCTGCAAATTTCCTCCAGTTTTATTCGAGAGAGAATCAAAAATAACGCTCCTGTTAGACATCTATTAGACCCGGAAGTATATCAATATCTGGATGAAAAAAACCTCTATCAACAAACATAAGATTCAAATAAAAACAGAGATTTGTTTTTCCTGACCTTTTTAAAAAAAATGGAATAACTAATGAAATTCGATACGATTTTGTCTGTGAAAGAGAGCTCGAAGCATCTTAATGATCCGGACTGGGGATTTTTTGATTGCAGATTTTATTTACAGGAGCCTGATCAGGGTTATCAAGATTACCTGGAAGGCCATATCCCCGGAGCGGTCTATGCTCACCTGGATCGGGATTTATCCGGGGTTGCCATAGCGGGAAAAACCGGGCGCCATCCACTGCCGGATATTCAGGACATTGCTGAAAAACTATCGATCTGGGGGATAAACCGCCAAACTCAAATTGTCGCCTATGATAATCAGGGAGGCGCTTTAGCGGCTAGATTATGGT
The DNA here is from genome assembly GCA_049644685.1 of Anaerolineales bacterium. Taxonomy (GTDB): domain Bacteria; phylum Chloroflexota; class Anaerolineae; order Anaerolineales; family UBA11858; genus B10-G9. The sequence continues at coordinate 33,063 of JBARSJ010000035.1, read as the reverse complement.
GGATGATGCGCTGGCTGGGACATGACCACGTCGCTGTCCTTGATGGTGGATGGGGCGCTTGGATTGAGAGTGGAAATGAGCAAGAGACTCAGGAACCCACCAGGACCAGGAGGCAATTCGTGCCTGAGCTTCATCCGGAGTTGTTAGTGGATGTTCATTTTGTGGAAAAGATCCGGACGGATCCTGATTATCTGCTGGTTGATGCCCGCTCTCCGGAACGATATTGGGCTTTAGAGGAAAATATAGATCCAGTGGCAGGACATATACCGGGTGCAGTATCTGCTCCTTTCTCAGAAAATCTGGACGAGAATGGTTATTTCCTGCCGGACGAAACGTTAGTAGAGCGGTTTAGAAACCTGTTGGGCGATTATCCTCCCGAAAAAACGATAGTATATTGTGGATCCGGTGTCACTTCAATTCACAATATCATTGCTATGCATAAGGTTGGATTTGTTATGCCTAAATTGTATGTAGGATCCTGGAGTGAATGGATTACTGACCCTGCTCGTCCGACCGCTCCTTAAGTGCTGTATTGATGATATCTTCCGAAAGGAATGGCAAATGAGTATAAATATCGCCCTGGCGCAGATGGTTTTGACCTTGGGGGAACCTGAAAAGAATTATCAAAAAGTGAGTGATTGGGTGGGTAAAGCGGCAGATCAGGGAGCGGATCTTATATTGCTGCCTGAATTATGGGCCAGCGGGTATGACCTGAAAAATTGCCAATCCTACGCAGCTCCTCTCCATGAAGGCGGTTTTGCCAGGATGAGATCTATGGCGGAAGAGAACAATATCACAATCGGCGGATCACTTATTGAACAAGACAATAACGCGTTTTACAATACATTTGTCCTCTATGATCAAAGGGGGGCTATGATTAATTACTATCGGAAAGTTCACTTATTTCGAATGCTGAATGAGAAACAATATTTAAAGGCGGGTGATCATTTGGTGATAGCGGAGACGGAGTGGGGGGAGATAGGCATGGCAACCTGTTACGATCTGCGGTTCCCGGAAATGTTCTGGGCTTATAGTGTTAGAGGTGTTGAGTTAATCCTGGTGGTCGCTGAATGGGCTCAGCGGAGAATAGCTCATTGGAGGCAATTACTGCAAGCCAGGGCGATAGAAAATCAATGTTTTGTCGGCCGCGGTGAATAAAGTGGGAGTGAGTCAGGGGGAAAAGTTGGGTGGCTTCAGTGCGGTGATTAACCCCATGGGTGAATATCTGGTTCAGGGTGGAGAAGAGGAAGAACTGCTTTCAGCAGAAATCAACTTGAAGGAAGTAAAAAAGACCCGGCGGTGGATGCCGGTCATGCAGGATAGGAAACCGAAAGTATATCAGAAGTTCTTGAATGAATAAAATTGTTATTGATGGTTCTGTGGGAGAAGGTGGTGGGCAGATCTTAAGAACTTCATTAACCCTGTCACTGCTTACAAAAAAAACACTCCGAATTGACAACATCCGTTCGAAACGGTCTTCACCGGGATTAAAACAGCAGCATCTGACCGCGTTAAAGGCAGCTGCTGAGATATCCAATGCCCAAGTTGAGGGTGATTTTGCCGGCAGTCAGGAGGTGTTGTTTGTTCCTGGGGAGATCAATCCCGGAAAATATAGTTTTAAGATACCAACAGCTGGCTCAACAACGTTGGTGATGCAGACGATTTTTATGCCATTATCATCTGCCTCAAAAGCGTCCCATGTTTCAATAACTGGTGGGACCCATGTTCCCTGGAGTCCACCTTACCATTATTTGGAATGGCAGTGGCTTCCCTGGATGGAACAGATCGGTTATCCGGGCAAGATTGAGCTGATCCAATGCGGATATTATCCTGCTGGCGGAGGGCGATTGAGTTGTGCTGTATTCCCGGCTGAAACCATAAATCCTCTTCAAGTGACAATGAGAAGCAAACTAGTCCAAATCCGAGGAATCTCAGCAGCTTCTAATCTCCCCAGGGATATCCCCAACCGGCAGCGGCTGCGTTTTGTCAGCAGGCTTGGCCCCTCTTATCCATTAAATGATATTAGATCTGCAGTATTACCAGGGCAGGGCAAAGGAACTTTTCTGACTGTTCTCTTGGAGTTTGAAAGAACGACAGCTTGTTTTACCTCATTGGGGAAAAAGGGGAAGCGGGCAGAAATGGTAGCTGATGAACTTGTGAAACAAGTAGAAGAGTATTTGACCACGCCCGGGTGTGTTGATTCCTATTTGCCTGATCAGCTGCTGATTCCCCTTAGTTTTGCCAACGGACAGTCAAGTATACAAACCCCAAAGATAACCCTTCATCTGATGACAAACGCAGAAATAATTCAGCAATTTTTGCCGGTGAGAATATCCATAGAAGGGGATATGGGAAAACCGGGTAAAGTGATAGTTAGTCCCTGATTTATGAGTCACGCATATTTCCGTTTTTATTCAGAGCTAAAGGATTTCCTGTCTGCTTCTAATCAACAGATCCCTGTCCAAGTAGAATTGGCAGGTCACGAAACAGTTAAGCATCTAGTTGAGATGCTCGGAGTGCCGCACACTGAAATTGACTTGCTGCTCGTAAATGGCAAATCCGTTGATTTTGATTATCAGATCCAGGTTGGTGAATTTATCAGCGTATATCCAGTGTTTGAGAGTCTTGATATCCAAGCTGTTTCCAAGGTCAGGCAAAAACCACTTCGAATTCCGCGGTTTGTTGTTGATATCCATCTGGGAAAATTAGCAGGTTATCTTCGATTACTGGGTTTTGATACCCTTTACCGGAATGATTTCCAGGACAATGAACTGGCAGAAATATCCTCGGCAGAAGTACGGATATTATTAACTAGAGATCGTGGTTTATTAAAGAGAAAAGTTGTGACCCGGGGATATCTTGTCAGGGAAGATGATCCCAAGGAACAGATCCACGAAATTGTGAGGCGATTTGATTTGGCACAATTGGCGGTACCTTTTTCGCGCTGTTCCCTCTGCAATGGTATATTGTCTACTGTAAGTAAAAGGACAATCGAAAAGGATTTGGAACCATTGACAAAAGAGCATTATCATCACTTCAAGCAATGTCCGGATTGCAACCAGATTTACTGGAAGGGATCCCATTTTGGTGCGTTGGAAAAATTTATCCGTTCAATATTAAATAAAAACCAGGAAACATCGATTTGATTTCATATCTCGTGTTCATTTATCCGGAAGGATGGGTTATAATTTCACGCGATGTTTTACCAGCCAGAAAACAACATATATTGGATTTGTTTTTACTCAAAACCATATCAGCTCAAACGTCCGGAGATTAGCAGGAAAAAAATTTAGTTCAATACAGAAATTCTTAGGAAGTGGTTATGCTGGAAGAATTTTTTGATCCGAAATCAGTTGCAGTAGTAGGTGCGTCAACATCACCTGAAAAACTTGGGTATGCAGTATTAGAAAACCTGGTAAACGGGGGATATGCAAAGGTAGGGAAAATATTTCCCATTAATCCCAAAGCAGATGAAATATTAGGGCAGAAGGCATACCCCTCAGTTCTGGATGTTCCGGAGAATATTGACCTGGCAGTAATTGTTATTCCGTACCCATATGTTCCTGCAGTGCTAGAAGAATGCGGGAAGAAGAAAATACCTGGTGTAGTTGTGATCAGTGCAGGTTTCCGGGAAGCGGGTATGGAAGGGCTGGAGCGGGAATTGGAATTGCTTGAAATCGCCAAAAAATATCAATTACGTTTAATCGGCCCCAATTGCCTGGGGATCATTGATACATTTACGCCAATAAACGCATCATTTTCAGCCGGCACTCCTCCTCAGGGTCCAATGGCATTTATGTCGCAATCCGGTGCCTTGGGAACCGCGATCCTGGATTGGGCTCAAGCAGGTCGTTTGGGTTTAGCCAAATTTGTCAGCCTTGGAAATAAAGCAGACGTTAGTGAGATTGATTTATTAAAAGCTTGGGCTGATGATAAAGACACAAATGTGATCATGATGTATAGCGAAGGACTACCAAATGGTCAGGAATTTATCAGGGTAGCTCGTGAAGTTACCAAGAAGAAGCCTGTCGTGGCAATAAAATCAGGCGTTACAAAATCAGGGTCTCGGGCTGTATCTTCCCATACGGGCTCCCTGGCAGGATCTGAACAGGCTTACCAGGCAGCATTCCAGCAGGCTGGAGTGCTGAGGGCAAATGACATGGCAAGTATGTTTGATATGGCATTGGCTCTGGGATACCAACCCCTATTAAAAGGTGATCGGATAGCAATTGTCACGAATGCAGGTGGTCCGGGTATTCTTGCTACCGATGCGCTTGAGAGAAGCGGGATGAGTCTTGCCCGATTTGAAGTTGAAACCATTAAATCTCTTGAAAAACAGTTACCAGACGCTGCCAGTGCGGCCAACCCTGTTGATGTGCTTGGAGATGCTCGGGGCGATCGGTACAGATTTGCCCTGGAAATTGTTTCCACAGATCCAAATGTTGACGGGATCATGGTTGTATTAACTCCGCAAGCAATGACAGAAATTGAGGATACAGCCAGAGCTGTTGGTTCTTTATCTTATGAAATTGACAAACCGGTTTTGGCTTGTTTTATGGGTGAGGCAAAAGTTAATAAGGGGATTAAAGTATTACGTGAATTTGATGTACCGAATTTTTCTTTCCCCGAACGGGCATCCCTCGCCTTCCGGGCAATGTCACAATACCGAGAAATCAAAGAAAGGAAAGATCCGGTTTATGAATCGTTTAAGGTAGACAACGAGGCAGTAAGGCAAGTGCTTGAGAGAGCAAAACAAGATGGACGTTATGCAATAGGCGATGCGGAAGCCTGGGATATCCTGAAAGCATATGGTTTATCAATACCCAGATCTGTACTGGCGAAGACCCCCCAGGAGGCGGTAGAGATTGCCGGGGAAATCGGTTATCCTGTTGTTCTGAAAATTGCTTCACCGGATATTCTGCATAAAACTGATGTGGGTGGGGTTAAGGTCGGGTTAGAAACACCAGATCAGGTGCAGGACGCTTTTGAGTTAATGATTTATCGCACAGAAAGATACCTTCCTGATGCTCTAATATGGGGCTGTCAGGTGCAGGAAATGGCTCCTCCCGGAGGGCTTGAGGTATTGATCGGAATGAACCGGGATCCTCAATTTGGCCCGCTGGTCACTTTTGGCTTGGGTGGAATCTATGTTGAAGCCTTAAAAGATGTTACCTTCAGGATAGCGCCTTTCACCCGGCTTGAAGCGAAGGCGATGCTGGAGGAAATCCGTGCCAAGGCTCTGCTGGAAGGCATCCGAGGCAAACCGCCAGTTGATAAAGAGGCCGTCATTGATACACTATTGAGGATGGGACAGCTTGTACAGGAATTCCCCGAAATCGCAGAATTTGATATCAATCCCCTGATTGTTTATCCCAAAGATCAGGGTGCGATTGCTATTGATATGCGATTGGTTTTATCAAGTGAGAAATAAGGAGAAAAAAATGAAGTCATTATATATTACTTCTGTAGAGAAGTATTCTGGCAAGACCGCTCTCTGCTTGGCTTTGGGGAAACTGTATCAGGAACAGGGACTTAATGTTGGATATTTAAAACCATTCAGTCTTCGACCCTGGAGAATCGGTGACAAGATTGCTGATGAAGACGCTGCCTTTGTTATTGATATTCTGGGTATAAACGCAAAACCCTGGGAGATGTCGCCAGTTGTGGTTACTGCGGAAATCCTTAATGATTATCTTACTGGTAAAGAAAAAATTGATTTTATGCCCCGGGTTATAAAAGCAGCAAAATTTTTGGAAGAGAAAAAAGACTTGTTGCTGCTTGAAGGTGGAGGCAGCCTTCGGGAAGGATATGTGATGAATTTATCCACGCCGGATGTTGCCAAAGAATTAGGCAGCGAAATACTGGTTGTTGTTAAACACTGTGAGGATGCCTGCTTGCTGGATGACGTTCTGACAGCAAAGTTCCGGCTTCCTAATTCATTGTCCGGGGTTGTGATCAACCGGGTTCCGGAACATGCGATGGATTTTGTTAACAATATAGCTGTCCCCTTCCTGGAAAAAGAAGGTGTACCAATTCTTGGAGTTCTGCCCAATGACCGGGAATTGGCTGCGTTATCCGTTGGTGAAATAATTGAAGTGCTGGATGCTGAAGTATTAACTTCTTGCAGGAATGAAGAATCATTGGTTGAAGCGTTAATGGTAGGAGCAATGACGGAAGATTCTGCTATAAGGAGATTCCGCAAACAACAAAACAAAGCAGTCATTACCGGTGGTGACCGGACTGATATTCAGCTGGCAGCGATGGAGACATCCACAACTTGCCTGATACTTACTGGAAATCTGACTCCAAACAATCTAATTATTAAACAGGCAGAAAACATGAATGTACCCATTCTTCTTGTTCCCGGGAATACTATGGAAACCGTGGAAGCTCTGGACCGGATCTTTGGAAAAACCAGACTCAGACAGAAGGAAAAACTGGATAAATTTATTGGTTATGTAAAGGAAAATCTAGATTTAAACCGGTTGGATAAAGCCCTTGAGGGCAAATAGTCCGATTAAATATATTAAAAAAAAATAAAACCTGGTCTTTTGCAGGGAGTGAACTCCAGCAAAAGACCAGGTTTTTTATATTCCAGGCAGATTAAGGGCCGAAAACAACATCAGCCGGCATACCGGGTATTAATTGGTGATCGGGATCATCAACAGTAAGTTTAACAGCATAAACTGTATTTTGCCGCTCTTCCTTGGTTTGGACATTGCGGGGAGTGAATTCTGCCTGATCAGCGATGCGGATAACTTCACCGGAAAATACCACATCAGGGAAGGAGTCAAAGCTGAGCTTTGCCTGATCCCCTAGTTTAATTTGACCATAAAGATTTTCTGAGATATATACCGTTATAGTCAGATCATCCAGGATCCCTATTGTCATCGCGGTCAAGCCTGCTTGAAGGATTTCTCCTTTTTCGATGGTGCGGGTGAGGACAGTGCCAGCAATCGGAGAATACACGGTTAATTTATCCAGCTGCAAGTTTGCCAGATCAAGAGCTAACTGGGCTTGTTGGATGGCCTTTTGGGTAGTTTCCAGGTTCGATCTGGTTAAGACAATCTGGGCCTCGGCTTGACTCACTGCTGCTTCTGCCTGGGAGATTCCCGCCTGGGCAGCGGTTACTACCAGGGAATCTTCACCGGTAAGCAGGGCGTTCAAGGCGTCTTGAGCAAGATCATATCTTTCACGGGCAACAGCAACCCTGGCGCGAGCCTCCAGAATCTCCTCATAATCAGGATTTGAGAGAAGGTGATCATAGGAATTTTGAGCAGCCTCTAGTTCAGATTCCGCAGAATCTACCAAGATTTGGATAAAGTCATTCAATTCTTCTCTGCCTGTATAGCCTGTATCTCGATCCTGCAGACTTTCTGCGACCGCGAAGGCGGCTTGAGCATTCGCTAATCTCTCTTCAGCAGAAATAATATCCTTGCTGCCAATGGTCCGGAGAACTACAGCAAATCTGTCTTCTTCTGTCTCAATAAAATCTCTTGAATTTTCTACTTCTACTTCAGCTGCCCGGATCAGCTCATCCTTCATGAAATACCAGGCAGGGAGATCAATTTCAGTGCCCGGATTACGGTTCCAATCTTTCACCCGGTCTGCTGCTTCAAAAGCCAGAGCTTCATTCAACACTAATTGGAAATGTGCAGCGGCAGATATCAATCCTTCTTCAGCAGCGACGAGAGCTGCTTCTGCTGCAGCGAGTGCAGCCCTGGCACCCTTTTGTTGAGCGAGGGTGGAATCATAAGCAGCACGAGCCTGTTCGAGCTGAACGGTAAAGACATCATTTTCCAACCTGAAAATTGGATCTCCAGCTTGTACCTGCTCGCCTTCACTGACTAGAACTTCTGCTATTCGACCGCTGAGTTCTGAGGCAATAGAGACCTGCTGGGCTTCAACTATACCTGAAGCCTGGATGGCATCGTCCTCTGCATCTGCTCCAAATTCGGCAGCTAGTGTATCGCAACCAGAAAGAAGGAGGAGAATAATGGCAGCTGATATCAGTGCTGAGTGGATAGATTTTCTATTCATGGTGGACCTCCGGTACTTTGTCTCGCATGCAGGCGATAAACACGTCTTCTAGTGTAGGTTCAACGACGGACATGGAGTTTATTGAAATTTTATCTGCTGTCAGCAGTTTCTTTATCTTCCGGGAAAGACTCTGAACTTGCGGTGTAATCAGATGGACGAGCGAGCCATGTAATTCAAGATCTTTGTAATCTAATTTCCCCTTTTGATAAGCTTCGCGCAAGATCCTGATTACTTTATCAGCTTGATCTGTGTCAATTTCCAGAACCTGCCCAGGCATCATGTTTTTTTTGATTACTTCCGGAGAACCCTGGGCGATGATCTCTCCGTGCTGGATGAAAGCAAGTCTGTGGCAGTGTTCGGCTTCATCCATATAATGGGTAGTGATGAATACAGATATTCCCTGGGCAACGAGGGTGTAAAGCAGATCCCAGAACGATCGGCGGGACACCGGATCAACGCCTGCTGTGGGTTCATCAAGAAAGAGGACTTCCGGTTGATGAAGTATAGCCGCGCTGAGCGCCAGCCGCTGCCGCCACCCTCCGGCCAGGTCCTTTGTGTGAGTGTGTTCAGAACCTGTTAGCCCTGACATGGCCATTGCTTCCTGAACCCGGAGCTTGCGTTCAGAGGAATCCAAACCATAAGCCTGCCCGTAATAGTTCAAATTCTGAAGTACAGTCAGATCATTGTAAAGAGAGAAACTCTGCGACATGTACCCTATGCGGGGAAGAATTGATGACGATTTACCATTCATTTTTGTTCCCAGGATTTCAACCTGGCCCCGGGTAGGCGTCAGCAAGCCCAGCATCATCCGGATTGTGGTTGTTTTCCCTGATCCATTGGGACCGAGAAAACCGAATATCTCTCCCCGGTGGAGTTCAAATGAGACTTTATTTACCGCCTTAAAATCACCAAATTCTTTGACCAGGTTTTCAGCCCTGCCGGTGATTTGATTATCATTCATAATCTACTCCAGCTTCCTGCGGACATACAGTAGAGAAAAAGTATTTATTATCAACCCCAGTATTACCAGAGCCAGGATACTGGGCAAGAGTGAGGAAAAGCCAGATCCTTTCAGCAGAATGCTGCGGAGGATATTCAGCCAATGATGAGCAGGAATGATGTTTGCCACCAGTTGCATAATCCGCGGCATCGATTCAACGGGAACTGCATATCCTAAAAACATAAAATCTATCATGCCGATCATCAACACCAGCAAGAAAGCCTGATGCTGGCTTTTTGAGAACACGGAAATAGCCATTCCTTTTCCAAGTTCAACGATTGTATATCCAAGAGCAAGCACAAAGAGAAGCAGTACTGATCCCCGGATAGGAACGTGGAAAGCAAAATGAACCACCCCCAGCATGAGTCCAAAGTCAGCCAATCCTATCAGAATTACCGGAATGGCTTTCCCCAGAATAATTTCAAGTGAGGAGAAAGGCATCACCAGCATTTGTTCCAGCGTTCCAAATTCTTTTTCACGCGAGAAGGTCATGGCGGCAAAGAGGAGGATTGTAAATTCAAGCATCAAACCAAGTTCTGCGGGAGTTGTGTAATACGCTTCGCTGAGAGCTTCATTGAACCATACCCGTAGGCTGAAATTAAACCCGGCGGTTTGCTCCGGGTCCAGACCAAGATGCTGAATTATGACCTGTTCTCCCAAGTCATGAACCACTCCTTCAATAGCTCGTTGAGCTTCTCTGGCTGGAATGCTTTCTGCTCCATTGAGAATAACGCTAAGTGTCGGTTTACCCAGGGGTGAAGTCAACTGGGTGGAATAGTCCGGAGGGATGATCACTGCTGCGATAATGTCCCCGCGGTTCAGGGCATCTTCAATGGGCGAGATGGATTGCACCTGATCCTCAAGTAGAAAAGTGCCGGTATTTTCCAGGGAGAGTACCAACTCCCTGCTGGCCGGACTGTGATCTTGATCCCAGATCATCAGCGGCAAGTTGGTGATTGGGCGGGATGTAGCCCAACCCACCATGAGCAGTTCCATGGCACCGCCAATCAGCATGAAGGCAGGCATCCACCAGTCAAAGCGGAGATGGATAAATTCCTTTTTTATCAGGGCAAGAATTCGGCGTATCATAATATTTTCGGTTGATATTTTGTCAGGCCAGTCTTTTCTTGAAGAACAAAGATGCTATCAGTATAAATGCTGCGCCGATTATCAAAAGCATAACAGCATTGGGCCATAAAGTTTCCAGACCAATTCCAGTTAGAAAAACACCACGGGTAATAATTGCATAATGCGTACCAGGCAGAAACAGGGATTCCAGGCGGGCGACTTCAGGCATAGCGGCAATTGGAAAAAAGATACCGGTCAGAAAAAAACCAGGGAACATCACAACCAGAAACGACATCGCTAAAGCGGCAGACTGTGATTTCATGAATACCCCAATGACCATGCCCATGCTCAGTTCGGCAAATAGAAAAATTGCTGAGAGAGCAATAAAAATCAGGAAGTTGCCCTGAAACGGTACCTTGAACCAGAGTATGGCAAAGATGGGAATTAACATCACATTCAATAAACCTACCATGATATAAGGGATAATTTTTCCCAGGAGGAGGTCGGTTCTTTTTATTGGCGAAACCAGCAGTTGTTCCATAGTACTGTGCTCATGTTCCCGGGCCAGGGTGAGGGCAACTGTTAGGGCTGGGAAACCAAGCACAATCGATATTAATCCTGGAACCAGATCGATAATTGGTTTTAAGCCGGGATTAAACCAGGCTTGAACCCGGAGATCAATTGGCTGCAAGGATTCCAGGGGGACGCCCTGCATTTGGAATTGATCAGCCAGAATTTCGTTTGCAAACGCCTCAGCCCGCCAGCCGATATGTTCGACCGCAAATCCACCGCTTTCCGGTTCAGTGCCGTCAATGATCACCTGCAGGTCGATTCCCCGCAAGGAAAGCAGATCCCGGCTGAATCCCGGGGCGATGATCACAACTGCCTTAACCTGGCCCTGAATCAGCATATCCTCAATTTCGGCGATTGAATCTACCTGGGCGTAAAGATCTAAATCTTCCCCGGCAGTGATGCGTTGGATGAATGCCCGGGAGGTGGGGCTTTGATCATAATCGAGGACAGCAAGGGGCACATGTTCTATGTTTACAGCCAGGGTATAGGTCATTAACAGCAGGACAACCGTGGGGGTGATCAAGACTAAGATGAAAGTGGCCCGATCGCGAAAGATATGCTGAATTTCTTTTCTGGTAACAGCCCAGAGGTGTCGGATGGACATTATCAATTCACCTGATCCATTTTTCTTATCAATGAGATAAAGGCTTCTTCCATGCGGGGGGAAGCCGTTCTTGCTTCATTGACTGTCAGATTGTGTTTTTTAAGCGCTCTTGTGAGCTGAGGGAGGCGCTTTTTTCCAGAATCAACAAGAATGTGCAGAGCTTCTCCGTAGGTTTGAATTTCCTTGACACCCGCCAGTGGTGCCAGGACAGTCTGGGCTTCCTGCCAGTCACTGGTTGTGATTTTAATCAGGTCGCCATCAAGCAGTTTTCGGATATTTCCCGGGGAATCACAGATGACCAGTTCGCCATGGTACATTAGACCCACCCGTGAGCAGCGGTCAGCTTCGTCCATGTAAGGAGTGCTGACAATAATTGTGGTTCCGTTGAGGTGCAGGTCGGTGAGAATATTCCAAAATTCACGTCGGGAGATGGGATCTACTCCGGTGGTAGGTTCGTCCAGCAGAAGTAGAGGCGGCTCGTGAAGCAAGGTTGAGGCGAGGGCTAATTTTTTCTGCATACCGCCGGAAAGGTGGGCAGCCCGTCTGTTTTTAAATTCTGTTAATCCTGCGAAGGAGAGCAGTTTGTAGATCCGGTCTTCCTGATTTTTAACATCAACATCATATAAATCAGCGAAAAACATCAGGTTTTCCATCACCGATAATTTTTCATAAAGGCTGAATTCCTGAGCCATATAGCCTATGTGCGGTTTGATCTCTTCCGGCTCCTTGTTAAGGTCGTAACCAGCGGCAACAACTTGGCCATCGGTAATGTGTAATAATCCTGCCAGGATGCGGAGCAGGGTTGTTTTACCCGCTCCGTCGGGTCCTACCAAACCGAATAGTTCTCCTTCCTGAATCGACAAAGTGATTTGATTTAAGGCAGTTTTATCCTTAAAATTCTTTGTCAGCTCAGTAATTTTTATCATATCTAATTCAGTCATTGGTCAGCTCTAATTTCAATACCAAAAATAGGTTTCGGGCTGTTAGATAAATTGCTTCAAATACAACTGAAGTTATTGTTTTGCTTTACGGATTATCCACAAAACGAGCAGTGCGGTAAGTGCAGGTTCAAATATGACTCCAAGGTTCCGCATTAAGTCGCTGAAACCTAAGGCAGGAATAAGATACCAATCGATTAGTCCCATCACGACAGCAGAAATGACTGCTGCGATGTAGTCACCCTGGACCCCGATAGGGCGGTTGTCCTTCCAGATTATTCCTGCCAGAGCTCCGATGATCAAACCGACGATAATCATGGCGATTATGATAATAATGAGCATCATTTGAAAACTCCTTTGCTTGAATGACCAACCAGTCAATTGCGAATATTGGATTGATTTTTTAGCATTATCAACGAATTTAACTGAGGCAGCTCTCAGCAGAGGCTACCATCCTGGGGGTGAGGCGAATCAGCGGAATTTCCCGTCCAAAAGCCTGATAGCCTTCAGTAGTATGAACAATATCGTACTTCAGCACTTTTGCCAGCAAGCGGATGCTCCGGGGATATTTCTGCGTATAGCCAAGGAAGATGTTTTCAGCTTCGTCTGGTTCTAATCGCTGAGCATCAGCTGTCATACGGTTGGAGCCAACCTGGATCGTTACCCTGGGATCCTGTTTTATATTCTGATACCAGTGAGAGCGGGTACCGAATCCTGATACCAGATAATAGGAATGGTTCTCAGGGGAATAATGGATGATTTCCAGGACTGTTTGGCGGATTTTTCCTGATTTACACCCAGTGTGAGATAACAGAAGCAATCTGTTGCCCAGCATCCAGCCTAAACCCAATCTATAAAACCAGATTGGCATTCGCCAGGGGATGGATTTTAAACCACGGGGTGGATCGGGAAATCTCATGCTTACAACTCCAGTCAGAGCAGCTAAAATTAAGGATTAATTATCTCGCTGAGAATTGTTCTCTAAAACGAATAAATGTAATCATAAGTTTTGCTCAACGGTCTGCTTAGCAAGGGCAGGCTTAGTTCTTAATCCTTGAAGCAATAAATTAATATTAGATTTGATATGGTATTTGAGATCAATATGAGATGGATCGTATACCCAGAGGAGCACCGTACCTTCTAATATGGATCCAATGGCAATGCTAGCTTCCATTGCGTTATCCGCTTTAAATTCCCCAGCATCTAAGCCTTGCTGGATCAGGGAGAGCAGAATTTCCAAATGCATTTTATAGTAGCGGGAAATGGCTTTCCTAACCTGCTCTTTCCGAAAAGCAAGGGCGATAAAATCATGGACTAACGGCATCCATTTGAGCATCGTCACCATATCAGTTGACACACGATCAACATAGATTTCTAGTCGGTCTTCAGCAGAACGACTATCCGTGATCAAGGCTCGTAAATCCTTTAGTTCCGGTTCAAAAAATTTCTCTAGCAGATTTAGAATGATGGAGTCCTTACTGTCAAAATACCAATATAAGGATCCTTTGCTTAAGCCTGAGGTTTCAGCAATATCAGACATGCGGGCTTTATGGAAGCCCAATTCAGAGAAAGTTTCCATAGCCGCATCAAGGATTTGAGATTTTCTTTCTTCGGAGACGTTATTTTTTGGAGACATGAGCTTCCTCTCCAGGGCAATAGTATACTGACCAGTCAGTCAATGAAATTATAAAGAGAATAAATTTCCCTGTCAAGTTGAGATAGCGCTGAAAATGCGGTCAGATTTTGATTTACGTGAGGTATTATCAGGTCTCTTGGGGTTGGAGTAGAGAGATATCTATAAGCTGGAGAGGGAAGATGCAGTGGTATTGCGTCCGGCTTGTTTTGCCTGATACATCAGGTGATCAGCAGCATTAATTAGCAGATTTAAATCGTTGGTTTCCTCAGTCAATTCACTTACTCCCAAACTGACGGTCATCTTTATCTGGTGGGAATTCGCCATCATGGTACAGTTGGAAATATTTTTACGAATCCGCTCAGCAACGTTGACTGCGACCGGCAGCAACGTTTCCGGGAGGATAAGGACAAATTCCTCTCCACCAATTCGGGCGAAAATATCTATCTTCCGGATCACTTCCTGGCAGCAGGAAACCACTTGTTGGAGAACTTGATCTCCAATTTCGTGGCCGTAAGTATCGTTTATTTCCTTAAAATAATCCAGATCAAAGAATAGTACAGAAAGAGGACTATTAAACCTTTTCGCCCGGTCAATCTCGTATTGTCCCCACTGTTCAAGTCCCCGCCGATTGAATATTTTGGTTAAAGGATCTGTAATAGCCAAATCTTCAATCTCTTTATGAAGCTGCGCGTTCCGGATTGCGCTGGCTGTTGTAGCTGCAATATTGGTTAGAATTGTGAGGTCATTTTCGGAAAATTTGTCTGGTTCATATCCTGCCAGGATGACCACCCCGAGCACTCCTTCCTGAGTAGGAAGCGGCGCCGCGATCACCGATTGCAGCATATCAGACGGGTTTTCGTATTTTTCTGGTTGATTTTTCAGAAATACCGAAACTGGTAGGCAATCTTCTGAATCAAGGGGATATTTTTCGTTAAAGGAGGATCCTTTCCCGTATTCTGCTTTTTTAGTTAAACCCTTTTTATCCTCATCAATTAGAAATAGGGCTCCGAGCGCAGTTGAGGAAATTGCCTTGACTGCTCCTTCAAGAATCCTGGACAGAAGTTCTTCAAGTTTTAATGTTGTAACCAGGATTGATGTCGCTTCATGAAGTGCCCCTAATTCTCGGACATGCTGCTGAATTTGTTGGAACAAATGGGCGTGTTTTAACGCGATGGAAGCCTGTCCAGCAAAGGCAGAGAGAGTTTCAGCCTGTTCCGGTTGGTAAAAATGACGATTTTGATTGTTTAATGACAAATAACCGAGAACTTGATCCCCATCCAGAATAGGCGCGCCAGCCCAGGATAGGACCTTTGCTGTAGAACGGGTTTTGACCCATTGAGTATCAGATTGTGTATCTGGGATGATAAGTGGAACTTTCGATTCAGTCATCATTTTTAATGTACTGAAATCCGCGATTTTAAAAGGTTTGCTAAAGAAGCCTTCTGGATTTTCTTCAGTTATTTCCTGGTATCCTTGATGCCGGACAATGCGCGCGTATCCCTTTTCAACCAGCATTAGGTTTGCTGAGTGATACGGGATCACAGATGCTATCTGGGTTAGTATATGGTCCAGCACTACTTCTAGGTCCAGGGAGGATTGGATAACACGACCAGTGTGCTGGAGAGCTTGGGCCAGTTTTCTTTGCTCCCGTTCAGCCTCAAATGTCCGGGCATTATTAATTGCGATGGCAGCCTGATTGCTAAGCAGGTCCAGAACTTGCAGGAGCTGATCATCCAGGTTTCCCGGTTCAAAGAAAGTGACATTCATAACTCCGATAACTTTATTATGAAATATCAAAGGCAAACTAATCAGGGAACCGGTTTTCCAGGTATCCTTGAGGGTCAATTCTGCCTGGATATCCGGCACCATAATTCGGGCACCGTTTCTAGCTGATTTATAAAAAATGCTGTCCTTTCCGGGAAGGTGAACTGGATCGGGTTGAACGTTTTCTGCATATGCTACAGCACCAAATTCAAGTGTCGTACCATCATACAGCAGGATATGACTATCACGGGCAGATACCAGCATTAATACCTGATCAAGGATGCTTTCGAGCACATGTTTTAATTCGAGGTTGTCAGAAAGCAGAAGATTAGCTTTCCTTAAAGAGTCTGCTAGTATCCGCTGTTCTCTCTCGGTCTGCAGGAACTGAATGTTTATGATTGCGGTTGCTGCTTGATCAGCCAGCAATCTTAGGATGGTTTTTTCTTCCTGGGGGAATTCCCGCACAGTTGAAAACCAGATATTTAACACTCCAATGACTTCTGTAGCAGCTATAAGAGCGAAAGAGATTAATGCCTCGTGCTTATCAGCTGCCTTTGTATCAATTCCGCTAAACTCAACTATGTTTGATATATATAGGTCTTGATTGGTGTCCCCAACAATACGGCTGATTTCTAACTCACCAGGATGGGAAAAAGGAAGGGATTGCTGCCTGTTTTCCCCTAAGGAAATAAAGAACTCGAGATTCTGGTTTCGTTTCAGGTAAATATTTGTGTCGTAGGCTGGAGTTAATTCAAGAATTTGCGATAAAACTGCGTGCAATCCTGAATCCAGATGATCGCTGGACGAGATGTTTGTACTTGTTTTTTTGAGAGAGTCCAGCTCTTTTGCTCTCAGGTTTAAATGTTCTTCAATGAGTTTTTTGTAAAATGTGGAACCTAAAACTTGAGCGATACTTTTATAAGTACTCAGTTCCAGCGGATCCCAATTATCGGCTGGAAGATAATTCTCATAACCGATAAATCCCCACAACGCTGTGTCTGTAAAGATAGGAAAAACAACAAAATTACCGGAGTCGTGAAGGGCTAAAAGCGTTCTGGTTTCAGGGGTAAGGTCGGCAAGATCATCCGCTGAAGGTATTACATTTTCTGCAGTTCTGATCCAGTTAAGGATTTCAAATGAAGGGACCAGCTGTTCTTGATTTAATATCTGGGAACCATCAGCCTGAGAATTGGCCAGGAAGTGATAATTTCTCCCGGAATAATTCACAGTACCGTTTCCTGTTAATTGAAAAAGGAAGAGGTGATCCAGTTCTGCAGCTAAACCAATTTCGCAAATTAAATCAGGAAGCTTATCCGTCCAATCCGACGCACTAATTAAATCAGTTGTTACCTGATTGACGGATTTAAGAAGTTGGGACAATTTCAATAGCTGCTGGTTGTTCTCCGCCAGAGCTGCAAGTTCCGAACTGGTTTTATTCTGTAGGTCTCGAAGATGTCCAATCAACATACCGGCGATGGTCAGCAGAGCGAACCCCACCAAATGTTGGAAGAGAAATAAATTAACTACCTCTGTATTGGTAGGGAAGATAAGTTGAAACAGCAGATGGATTAATACACTGAGAAAAGCGGCGCCAGCACCAAAGCTCATGCCAAGAGTCCATCCTGTCACGATGACAGGTAGGGCGCCAAGGGTAAGAAATACCCAGGATGTATCTGCTCTAGCAAAGAATATTAACCCTCCGATATATACCAGCCAGCTCAGTGCAAGCATAACCCAATCGGAAGGAGCTAATTTGATAACTTTACTTGTAATTTGTTTCATGCTCAATTCAGGCTAATTCTTCTTAAAATCTTACAGCAGCCAGCTCTCCCCGGTTTGCGCATATGATTCCCGGTAAGACTACTCCTTACTGAATGGGATAGATTGTGTGGAACTCATTATGGCTAAAATTGAAACGATTTGTGTTCAATTAAATTATAACTTGAGAGCAAACATTTTTGGATAAACCGGGGACTGAGATTCAGCACTAGGGTGTGGGAGTAGAGGTCAGGCTCGGCTGAATGTAGGGGGTTGGTGTAGTATTGCCATCCCCCTTCAGCTGGGGCAGACCGTTGATGCCTAGCTGCCAAGCTAGTTCCAGTTTCTCAGCAGCCAAAGCTGGTTTAGCAGGAAGGTCAACGATCACTTGATCTACAAGATTCAGCATATTTGATATTACCTCCTGTTGAAAATCAGGCAGGCTTTCCTGAAGGTTCAGCAGAGCAAGTTTTGCAGTAATTAGTGTCTCTTCTGCCAGACCGAAATTGGAATGCAGCAGATATTGATTGGCGCGGGAGAGCAGCTCCAGGATTCTTAGCAGATCAAGATCCTGATTGATACTCGAAGAATTGAATTGAGCCGTCGCCAGGGCGTCTATATGGCGGGAGTTAGCAGCTTGTTTTGCTGAGAATGTTGCCAGCATCTGGGGATAAACAGTGATAGTGTGCCCTCTATAATCAAAGGCTTCCTGAACTGAAACGACTTCCTGATTGAGATTCTTAAGATCCCCTTGAATATCATCAAGAGTAGATTGATAGGAAGAAATCCCTTCCCCAAGCAGCGATTGGTTGAATTCCAGCGTTTCTGAAAGCTCAAGTATTTGATTCTCGAGGGCTTGTTGAGTTTCCTTCAATTCCTGCACCATAGCCTGGTTATCATCAATCGGCTGGAATATTCTATTGTCCAGATAAGGAATCCAGCCCACCGCGCTGAAATAGATAACCGCGCCGAGCATAACTGCAGCGATGATAGTTATCATCAGGCGCAACAGTATCCCCCCGATAGTTTTTCTTGGTCTAATCTGGGGTTTATTGGTTTCGGGTGAGGGGTTTGTTTCAGAGACCATTTTTGCCTCGCTTATTCGTTTAGAAATTGTAACTGGCGCGTATTACGAAAAAAGCCGTTCCACAAGGTGAAACGGCTGAGGTTCTTATAAATATAATTAACGGCCTAAATTAGGAGCAAGCCTCTTGATTCGTTTCTTCAATCCGCTTGTTTCCACTTCATGCATCTTATCCATTTCCTGTAATGCTTGTTTGGATTTTCGGCGCCGCAGGTGACCGTGATGTCCTTTTGTGCGCATTATTTTTCCACTGCCGGTAACACGAAAACGTTTGGCAGTTGATTGATGTGTTTTCATACTTTTTTTACCCATATCTTTAGTTCTCCTGGCAAAGATTTCTTGCTCTTTTTATTATTTCTTGGCCTTTTTATCCAGCGGTTTAATTTTCCGTAATATTTTATTCAGATCTTTATTTGCTTCCTGCAAAGAAATTTCTCGGGTTGCTGACCACTCCGAGGAGATTTTTTTCTTTATATTGCTGTGAGCCCGCTGCTCTGTAGTGTTCAGCTTGTCAGCTGCTCGTTTTGCATGAAGGTCCCTCAACAAAGCGCAAAAACCTGGTAAATTGCCGTCAGTAGTCACCTCGTTGATTCGATTTTTACGGTTAGTGTGTTTGCTGTCCATTTTTTCTGGAGGCGATTCCAGAATAGCTATCGCTTTTTGCAGCATTGTTTCACTTACAACCGGCCGGATACGATCGGTTTCAACATTGTCGGTGGGGATCCAGTATTCACCGTTTCGGGTTTGAACTTTGTAATATTCTTTGCTTTCTCCTCCAAGTGATTTTTTTTCCTTCCCTTCAACCTGTCCAACTCCATGATGAAGATGGGAAACCCAATCTCCCTTTGAAAAGGTTTTTTGTTCTTCAGTCATGCTGTACTCCATTTATTGAAAACCTTATCAGAGCAAGGTTTTCCAGTCAGCTATTTTATCACAGCTGTTTAAGTATTTTTGTGTTTTTCTAAGTAGTCACGCAAAATTCTCTGGATGCGGGGCTGCCGTAATCGGCGAAGTGCTTGCGCTTCTATTTGTCTTACCCGCTCCCTTGATACGCCAACTTTTTCACCCACTTCCTGAAGGGTGTGGCTTTTTCCATCCGGAACACCATAACGAAGCCTTAAGATCCGGACTTCGCGGGAAGGAAGAGCTTCCATCACTTCTTCAAGATGTTCTTTGAGCAGGTGTTTAGTGGCCGTTTCATCCGGAAGTGGCGTCTCTAAATCCTCGACAAAATCACCTAGAACAGCATCTCCCTCTTTGGTTGTGGGCATTTCAAGGGAAAGCGGTCTCCGGGCAACTTTCATCATATACTGCACTTTTTCCGGCGCTTCATCCAGGGCATCTGCCAGTTCTTCGATGGAGGGATCTCTTTCCAGGGACTGTTTCAAATCATTTTGCATCCGGAACATTTTTGAGATTTTGTCTCCCATGTGAACTGGTACGCGGATAGTCCGGCCCTGGTCTGCAATTGCCCGGGTAACTGCCTGTCGGATCCACCAAGTGGCGTAGGTAGAGAATTTATAACCACGTAAATAATCAAACTTTTTTGCCGCCCGCATCAAACCAATGTTTCCTTCCTGAATCAAATCCAGGAATGGTACTCCTCTTCCCATGTATTTTTTGGCAACGCTGATTACCAGTCGTGAATTGGCAGTGATCAGGTGGTCAAGAGCTGTCCATTCATCTTCAATCATTTGGTGCAGTTCTGAACGGCGAACATCAGCTACATTGCCGCGGGCCATCTCCTTGCGGGCTAATCTGCCTCGCTCAATTCGTTTGGAGAGTTCTTTTTCTTCATCTTTCGAAAGAAGGGGGATGCTGGCAGCTTCTTTAAAGTAAAGTTCAATTAAGTCATTGGTATCAATCGTGCTTAGTCGATTTTCAAGTTCCTCATCGGGTTCATCCTCGTCCTCAGGTTTTCCATTTCCGCCATCTTCGGAGAAGATCGACTCAATCTCTTCTTCATCATCTTCTTCTTCCAGATAGGGGATATCCTCTTTCAGCAGGGAAGCAAACGCTTTTTCCAGACTGGTAACATCCTTTTTTGCATTGGGGATGTAGTTGAGAATATTTGAGAAAGTAACATAACCCTGGGAATGACCAAGCTCAATGAGTTCGTGAATGGGATTTAATAGGTCTTTTTTATCAGATTTAGCTGAGGTAGAAGTATTTTTACTCATATTATAGTTTTTCGAAACTAATAGATCTGACTATATAAGTATTGTTTATTCGGTTCAGCGAGGTTTTAATAACACTGCTAAATTAATCCGGGAGATGTGCAGCCTTCCCCGTAAATTATTTGTCGCTGCCCCCTGCGGTAAAAGGGAACGCCTACTTAAGCTTCTTTCTCAGAAGGAGGGGGCTGCCCTTTCTTGTGGCGGTAAACGATCCGGCCCCTGGTCAAGTCATAGGTTGACATCTCCACGGTTACCCGATCTCCAAGCAGAACACGGATATAGTATTTGCGCATTTTTCCTGCGAGATAGGCTAGAATCTCGTGTCCGTTATCCAATTCAACTAAAAACTGTGTTCCTGGTAGGGCTTTTGTGATAGTCCCTTCCATTCGCACTTTATCCTCTTTTTTTGCCATGGTACCTCTTAATTAATTCAGCGGCGTAGGGGAAAAACAATTGAATTTGTCTAGCACCTGAAAACCGTATACCGGATCGTAAGCGAAGACGCTTAATATGTCCGTAAACTTACCTTCTTCTGCCGTCTTTTATTTGCCAATCGGCGCTTGCGCCGGCGAATCGCTTTCTTTCTTTGAATTCGTGCTAGTTCGCTTTTGGAAACAAACCATCTTTTCCGCCGGACAGTGCTTAACACACCGCTGCGGGATACTTTTTTCCGAAAACGCTTCATCATTTGTTTTTGCGATTCATTCTGTCGTAGGTCAACACGTACAGCCAAGTCTTCTCACATCCTTTCTTTTCGGCACTCATAAAGAAAGGGCGATGCCTTTTGTGCTCACCCTTTCTGTGTAGTGGCCTTATATTCTTTGAACTTGATTTTTCGCAAACAAGGCAGCTTGATCCGCGTTTGCCTATCTCCCCTAAAGTATACCGCTAAATACTTACAATGCAATATCAATTGTCAATAAAAACTTACGAATTGCTTACATTGACTGGTGTTTTATGCCGTGCTAGAATGATTTTTATGGATAAGGGAACATTTACCTCAAAAATGGCATCGAATCAAACACTTAAAAAAGAATTATACCTGAGAAGAAGTTTCCAGGGGGATGATTTTGGTGTTTTTTTCCCGGTTGGATTGGTTTTGGTTTCACAGCAAAACAAGATAGTAACTGCTAATCCGGAATTAGAGGATTTATTTGAGATCCCGAAGGGAAGTCTTGCCGGTAAATCAGATCAGGATTTTTTCAGATTACTTTTAGCTCTGGTGCAAGATCCAGATTATGTACAATCTGCCCTGGTCGAGGCAGTTCAAAATATCGATAAGTGGCCTGTTATTAAACTGGATCTGAGAAGCGCATCGCAAAAACAGCTGGAAATTATCATGTTCCCTACGGAATTTACTGAAAAATCTGCCAGCGAATGGGGGGGATTGATCATTGACCGGTCTGTTGAAAAACTGGTTTACAATCGCCAGGTTAAAATGCTGCGGGAAATGAGTAAAGAAACCCGGAAAATCAGCGCAGGGGTTCAAGGAAATATAAGCGCACTATCTGGAAACTTACAAACCTGGACTAAAGAGATCAGTGAAGATTTTTTAGCTGATATAAACGACCAGATCGGTATTTTGAATGACAAACTGGATCAAATCTTGAATTTTAGCCAGTTTTTTGACCGGATCCCTATTTACCCGGAGTCCGTAGGAGTATGGGATTTATTAAATAAAGTAATCAGGAAAAATGAGGGGATGAATAACCGGGTAATAAGTCGAAGATCTGAAATTTATGATCTCCTGTCTATCCAGGTTGATCCTGCACTGACCAGTCTTATATTTGATTATATCTTAGCAGAGATGCTGCAGCAAACACCGTCTGAAGACAAGGTAGAGATAATTTGTGATGATCTGGGGGATACAGTCAGGATCGCCTTTCAAGGTGGAATAATACAGCCGTTACCTGTTCAGGTTGAAAAGGGAGAAGAAACCCCCCGTTTATTTTTAATCCGGCAATTAATTAACGTTCAGGGAGGCGAAGTTAAGATTTTTAGTTCCCTGCCTGAACGCAGCTCAGGATTATTTATAGAAGTAATCCTTCCGGCATCGATCTCACAGGATGATCAACGCAAATCAGGCGGGAATGCACTCCAGGAACAAACTCAAACAGGTAGAATATTGGTGGCAGATTCTCAGCCAGAATACCAGGCAATATTACTCAGAGAGCTGGGTGAGCTAGGTTATCGGGTGGATTTGGCAGTGGAGGGCAGCGCTGCCCTGGATATGGTCCAAGTGATCAACCCTGATCTAGTGGTGATTGACAGAAATCTGGCAGGGCTGGATGGATTGATGGTCACTCAGGGCATTCGACGCTGGTCAGCAGTACCGATACTCATGGTCAGTTCCAAATCAAATCCAAATGACCTGATCCAAGCCTTCCGGGCAGGGGTAGACGATTTTGTGAATAAACCTTTTCTGGTAGATGAAATTCTGGTCCGAATTGAGGCAAATATCAGGAGAGGAAGAGAATCCAGACCTGCTTTTGTGCCGGATGTGTTTAGTTCAGGAGGGATAAGAATTAACTATTCAACCAGGCAAGTGTGGTTAAGGGGACAATTGGTTGAGCTAACGCCTATAGAATACAATCTTCTCCTGTATATGTCTCAGCACAGGAAGCAAATAATGCCTTATGAGCAGATTATTGAACGAGCCTGGGAGGGTCCAGAAAAAGGATCCCGCCAGGGATTATTTGTTCATATCCGGAGGTTAAGAAAAAAAATTGAAGATGATCCAAAAGATCCCCGGTTAATCCAAAACAAGTGGGGTGTTGGCTATATTTTTTCCCCCTGAGACAGGGGGAGTGTTTGACAAAAAATATAAAGTTTGTCATAATCTGAACTGGAGTGCAGACGATAAAAACAGTCTCTGCTGAACAAAGAAATTGCCTGCAAAACAGTACAGAAGCTCACTTGTTATAAAGGGGAGAAAATATATATTAAGCACCCGAAAGACCAGATTTGGGAGTTAAAAGAAAAGTTTTATGGAGAATGAGAATTTGGAACATCAGGGAGAAGACCAATCCCGGGAAGAAGATTCCTCAGTGGAGCAGCCAGGATGGTTCAAGGATTTTGTTGAGCATTATGATGTTGATAAACCCCAGCAAGGTGAAATCCTGAAAGGAACAATATTGGATATTCAGGAAAGTTCAATTCTTCTTGATGTTGGATTCAAGCGCGATGCAATTATTCCCGGACAAGATCTGGAAAAAGTAGATCAGGAGCTCCGCCAGGGGTTGGCTGTTGGTGATGAAATTTTTGTCAGTGTGATCAGAACTCCAGTGGGAGATGATGATTTACTGGTCTCATTAAATAAGGCGCTAGCTCAGAAAACCTGGGTTAAAGCAGAAGAATTAGCAAAAAGTGAAGAGTTAGTTGAACTCGAGGTTGTTGACCAGAACAGGGGCGGCTTGCTGGTAGCATACGAGAACATAAGAGGATTTGTTCCTAATTCGCATATACCATCAATTCGCAGAGGGATGAGCACCCAAAAGACAGGTGAAATAAAAGCGAAATTAATGGGGGATTTATTGCCTGTAAAAGCTATTGAAGTGGATCAGAAAGAAAGCCGGCTGGTATTTTCTGCTCGAGTTGCTCAAAAAGATCAGAGGCAGAAGAGATTAAAGGAAATTGAAGTTGGGACAGTGATCAAATCCCGCGTTGTTAATATTGTTGATTTTGGCATTTTTGTAGATCTTGAAGGGGTAGATGGCCTGGTTCATAAATCTGAAATAGATTGGGTCCGGGTTAATAAGCCCTCAAAACTCTTTAAAGCTGGCGACGAGATCGAAGTTAAAGTCGTAGGAGTTGACCTGGAAAAAGGGAGGGTTAGCCTCAGCCGCAAAGCGCTGCTTCCTAATCCCTGGCATGAGCTGGTAGAGAAATTCAATGAGGGCGATCTGGTTGAAGGTAAAGTGATTTCAGTCCTTGATTTTGGTGCTTTTGTGGAACTTAAGGAAGGTTTACAGGGATTGGTACATGTCAGTGAGGTCGGGTATGAAAACGCCGAGGACCCAAAGAGTGCGGTTCGGAAAGGTGATCAGGTATTGGTCCGGATCATGGGAATTGATCCAAGAAGAGAACGGGTCTCTTTAAGCATGCGGCGGGTGCCTGTTTCTGAACAAATGGATTGGATGATGAATCTCGAAGATGCCCAGGAAGGCTTGTTAGTAGACGGCGGTGAAGCTGATCCACCAGTTGAAATTGTAGAAGAAGCCGAGGAAATTCAAGCAGCCGTTGATCAAAACTCTGTTGATGAGTCAGTTGACGATGAAGGGGATTTAGAAAAACCAGATGATAAAGAACTGGAGATTTCAGAACTTGATCAGGATGAATCGTCAGCAGGGGAAACCGTGAATGGAGAAATACCCGGAGAAGATGAGGAATCAAAAGAAAAATAAGATTTCTCCCTGGAACTGCGGGGAAAATAAAGAAAAATGACGGTGCAATTTCTTTTGGCACATCACTTAAATGATTAATATAATGGGGGAAACGAAAGAACAACAATTCAAACCCTTCACGACCTAACAAGCCAGGAAGATGCCATCCATCAGGGGTCGACTCGATGGTGAAAGAAATCAGACCCGAGTGGTAGACGAAATTATCAATCGGCTGGATATCACTCCTTTGAAACTGCGCAAACCAGGATAGCTTGGCTAAGTATACTGAGGCTATGAGGTAAATATGTGTCAGGGCGGTGAGATGAAGCTCAGAGTCTAAACGATGCTATTAAATATAAGAAATTGACAGAGAAGTAAAAAAAATATGGTATACTGGGGGGGAGTATATTTCAGAAGAGAGGAATCATTTCAATGCCTTTATATGAATATCAATGCAGCAGCTGTGGAAAGTCTTTTGAAGAGCTTGTTCGGTTTTCTGAAACAGACCTGAAACCTACCTGTCCAAATTGCGGAGAAGATAACACGCAGAAGAAGATCTCTGCGACAGCATCATTCAGCGGGTCTTCCAGTGGAAGCATTTCTTCTGGAGGGTGCGAACCGGGAGGTCGGTTCACCTGAGCAGGGTGATAATTCCAGCCGTGTGCTGTTAAATAAACCATCTGATGAAAATTGAGAATCTGGACACAAAGAACAATTTGATTAAACGTCTGCGCCGTATTGAAGGGCAGGTGCGCGGAATTCAAATCATGCTGGAAGAAGAACGAGACTGCCGAGAAATAATGCAGCAGCTTTCGGCCGCATCGTCAGCAATTAAATCCACCAGCAGGACTTTTTTCCAAAATTATGGGACTTTGTGTTTGGCGGATATGGACGGAGTGATAATATCCGCCAATAATCCAGACCAGAAACTTCGCCAGGAGAAAATGCTGCAAGAAATGATGGCCTTGTTAGATAAAACCCCTTAGTGAGAGTAAATTAAGTAATTAATATTCCTCTTCGGTATTGTTAAAATTATAAAGAGGCTGCCCTCTTGGGCCAGCACCTTTATTATTTAAGGTGTTGAGTCTAAGGTAAGATTTGTTATTTGTTCCGAGGATGGGAATTCATCTTCAATTTCTTCACATTGACACTGGATTCCCTCTGAACATTCCCTGCAGCAATAAATGAGATCATCTATCGTCATTGGCTCCCAGCGAATCTCTATGCCGCAACCATCACACCAGAAAGTATCTTTGTAACGGACCATCTGACACCTCCTTCGGAAGGGAGTCCTTCCGAGCTGCATAGGTTTTATCAAAAATAAATATCCTGAGGTATCACGAGCTCGATGAAAGGTCAGAAAAAGTACTCGCCTGATTTCACTATAACAAATTTTGGAGTGGTTTTCAAGATTTGGTTACTTGCTGGACTTAGATGTTAAGCCAGCGGCTGGCAGCTTCCGGCAGTTCTGCTAAAGGACCAGTTTGGATTGTGCAGTCTGGCAGGGAACTCAGGAATAATGAGCCGTATTTTTTATTGAGCAGTCTATTATCAAAAACAGCAACGACACCAACATCCTGTTTGGAACGGATTAACCTGCCGAATCCCTGCCGGAAGCTGAGTATTGCTTCAGGCAGCATGTATTCCTGGAAAGATTCCTGATAGGTTTCTGCCCGGGCAGCAACGATAGGGTCGGAAGGTACCTGAAAGGGTAATTTTGCGATTACCAGAACGGATAAATCTTGACCTGGAATATCCACACCCTCCCAGAAAGCGCGGGTTCCCAGTAAAACAGCTTGTTCAGCCTGGCGGAAGCTTTTCAGCAAGGTGTGTGGTGATGGTCCGCTTCCCTGTTCATAGACAATAATTCCTTCCTGAGCCAGGGGGTCAGAGATAGCTTCCGCGGTTTTTTGCAGCTGACTGTACGAGGTAAATAAAGCCAGCGTTCTACCACCGGTAGCTTTGCACAGGTCAATTAATCCACGATTGATGTTCAATTGATGTCCCCGAATGTCGGCCGGTGCAGGAATATCATCAATAAGATAAAGAAGGGCTGCGTTTTGATAATCAAATGGAGAACCGAGAGCCAGTTCTTCTGCATCGTCAGCTTGCAGGCGGTTGCGGATATAAGCAAAACTCCCCGCTGTTGTTAACGTAGCGGAGGTCAATATGACAGCTCTTTTTTCGAACCAGATATGTCGTTCCATCAGATTTCCAATATGCAGCGGAGCAGCCTGGATAGCTACGGCAGGCCTTTGCGGGTGGCTCTCGACCCAGTAAATCATATTCGGATCTGGTTCAAAAACTAGATCGTCAATATTTTCATAAGTTTCGTATAGTTCTCGCGAAGCCTCTCTCAAATCATTGAGTATAGGCTCGTACTGATTCTCAGCTGATTGATCAGCACCCAGGATCTCGCTAATGCCTTCCCATAATTTTTGGATATCTTCAAGCAGTCCGTGGAGCGATTGACGGGCTTGGTCCCAAGCCGCTTCTATTTCCTCCCAATCAGGCTGCAATCTTGTTGAGCCTTGAATTCTAACTTGCTGAGTATAGCGGCCAACCGGTTTCCCGTCCCTCTTCCGCTCTAAGAACGTGTTAATGATGCGGAAGACTTCATCCATCCGGCTTTCTGTTTTAAAGGAGCGGTCAATAATGTTTTGAGTTATTTGATTTAATGCTGCATAATCACTCGGAGAGAGAGTATTTTGTCCCAGAGAGATTACCCAGCTTAATATACCTTTTTTCTGATCGCCCAGGGTTTTTAATGATCGCCGAAGATTGGACTGAGATGTGTAGAAACTGAGCGCATTAGTTGTCGCACTCTCAAGGTGATGGGCTTCATCAATCACCAGGGTGTCGTATTCTGGCAAGACTCTGTTTCCGGTGGCCACATCTGCCAACAGCAGGGCATGATTCACCACAATCAGATGTGAGCTATGGGCTGCCTGCCGGGCTCTGTAGAATGGGCAGCGTCCCCCAGTTCTCTTAAGGCATCCTTCTGTTGAACAATCTTCGTGTTCAGCGGAGATCCGGTTCCAGATTCGGCGTTCTTGGGGTCCGTTCAGGTTGATTTCACCCCGATCACCTGTTTGACTGGTTTCCAGCCAGACTAAAATCTTGCCCAATACCCGCATCTCATCAGCAGACTTTGGTTTGTTTTTTCGAAGGGATTCAAGATGATGAGGGCATAAATAATTGGATCTGCCTTTCAGAACAGAGGCTTTGCATTTCAGATCCAGGGTTTTCAAAAGCAAAGGGATGTCTTTAGTGATCAGCTGATCCTGAAGATTGATTGTATTCGTAGAAATAACCACACGCTGCTGGTTCTTGACTGCCCATAAAGCAGATGGAATTAAATAAGCCAGAGATTTCCCGATACCGGTTCCTGCCTCAATCAAGTAATGACGGCCTTCTGAAATCGACCTAACAGCTGCCCTTAACATCTCTATTTGTTCTGAGCGATGCTCATATTCGGGAAATGATTTATGGAATGGACCTCCTGGTTCAAGAATAGAAGATACTTCTTCCATGTCCAATCCTTTGATTGAGGAATTGGGCTGCAGCGGAGCTACTTCCCGGAGAGGGGATTTACTCAGCAGCGGATTCTGATATTCCAGGGTATCTCTGGATTGGCTGCCAGCTTGTTTTTCCTGAAGCGCCCAAAGAAAGGGGAGATATCCATCCCAGGTAATTTTCTTTCCCAAGCGAACAATTTCAGATAACAAACCAAGAGGCTGCTCCAGAATTATCTGGTACATGAGATGATATATCGCTTGAGTAACCTTGGTATCATCCAATGCCCGGTGAGTAGCCTTCATAGGAACTGAAAGCGACTGTCCTAATGCCCGCAAGTTGTACCGCCCTTCAGCGGGCAAAACTACAGCTGCCATTTCATAAGTGTCGATGGCTTTGTTTTGTTTAAGGACTCCCTGTTTTTTCAAGAAAGAGAGGTCGAATTTGACATTATGCCCCACAACTGGTGCGTCTTTGACAAAATCAGCTAATTGTTCAATGACTTCTTCAACAG
This sequence comes from Anaerolineales bacterium, assembly GCA_049644685.1. Taxonomy (GTDB): domain Bacteria; phylum Chloroflexota; class Anaerolineae; order Anaerolineales; family UBA11858; genus B10-G9. The sequence continues at coordinate 4,009 of JBARSJ010000035.1, read as the reverse complement.
GGGGAGCCCCGCGGACCATAGCGTCTGTGATCCCGGTCAATTGAGAGATAAAGGGTGGAATGTTTTTCCCGGGATTTATCAGTGAGTTAAATTCATCTTCAATTTTGGTACCGGAAAAACGCACCGCTCCGATTTCAATGATTTTGTCATTTTTGGGGTCAAGTCCGGTGGTTTCAATATCCAGAGCAACCAGTGTGTTTTTCATAATAATTTAGACAGTATTGCTGCGTTTTTTTTAAAAGCAATGCAAATATTTAGCTTGCCGGTGTAATAAAAGGTTTAATCCTTTAGGTTTGGCCAAATGCGTGGATGATACGGGAAATATGCTTTGCGCCTTTGAGATATAAATCAATCCTGATGTTTTCATCCGGCGCATGGACATTACCCCCAGGATAACCAATTCCTGTTGTGACTACTGGCAATTTTAATGTATTTACAAAGGCATGATTCGGACCGGATCCGCCCACCATCGGTACAAGCTGCATGGTTTCCCCAAAAGCATCTGCGGATGTCTCAACTACCAGCTTAACAAAGGGATGATCCGGATCTGTCCGGGCAGGTGGTCCTCCCCCTAAGAATTCGATTTCTACATCTGGGAATCCTTCCCGATCGAGATGCTCCCGTAATTGTTTTAATACCTGTTTAGGTGTTTGATCTGGTACCAAGCGGAAATCAACTTTAGCCGATGCTTTAGCGGGTAGAACGGTTTTTGATCCTGGACCCTGGTATCCTGAAGTTAAACCGCAAATTGTGCAGGTTGGTTCAAACACACTTGCGACCCTCAGCTCGGTTTCATTTTGATAATCTTTGAGGAATTGATCGATACCATAACGGGATTGGTACTCCTCCCTAACGGGCGGGAGTTCTGACAGCATTTGAAGATCTCTCTCAGATGGGGGCAGGATTGGGTCATAAAAACCTGGCAGCCGGATATGTTCCTTCTGATCCTTGAGGATGCTCAAGGCCCAATTCAAGCGCCAGGCAGCATTGGGGAATATTGACCCGCCAAGCCCTGAATGAACATCCATTGCCGCAGTTTGAACGGATAATTCAACGTAACATATACCTCTTAAACCCAGGTATTGCATGGGTATATCACGGTAGTCCACTCCTCCAAATTCCCAGATACAGGCATCGGCAGCCAGTAATTCCTGATGAGTATCAATGAAGTGGGGAAGGTGGACGCTGCCGATTTCCTCTTCTCCTTCCAGGATGAATTTAATATTGCAGGGCAGCTCGCCATAAACATTAAGCAGAGCGTCAATTGCAAACAATCTGCTGACAAAATGCCCCTTATCATCGCTTATTCCCCGCCCAAAAATTTTTCCCTCACGTTCTTCTGGTTCAAACGGGGGAGAAGTCCACAAATCATATGGTTCAGCTGGTTGAACGTCATAGTGGTTATAGATTAACAGGGTTTTATCGATAGTTCCCTGTCGTTGGGCAATCACCACTGGATAACCCTCAGTTTCGTATAAATCTGCTTCAAATCCTCTGGTTTTCAGCATATCATTCACCATCTGGGCAGTTTCTGTCATACCCAGGTTTTGAGCAGCAACGCTAGGTTGAGCACAGAGGATTTTCAGTTCATTTAAGCTGGTGGATAAATTGGATTCTAGGTAATTATCAACAGCGGTGAAATCTGTCATTGGTTTACTCCTGCAGCATGGATTCAATTCTGGCGACGATTAAATCTAACGCAACAGTGTTATATCCCCCTTCTGGGATAATCACACTGGCGTAGCGTTTTGAAGGTTCTACGAATTCCAGATGCATGGGACGGACAGTATCAAGGTACTGATTTATTACAGACTCGGTTGTCCGTCCACGCTCTTCGATATCTCTTTTAAGCCGTCGAATAAAGCGGATATCCGCGTCGGTATCCACGTAAATTTTAAGGTCAAACAAATCCCGGAGCTCTGGTTCAGCAAAGATCAAAATACCTTCGATTACTATAATTGGCTGAGGTTTTATTGTTATCGTATCCTGCGTGCGGGTGTGGGTCTTAAAATCATAGTTGGGGAGCTGGATTGCTTCCTTGTTTCGGAGCTTGTTTATGTGTTCAATTAATAACTCTGTTTCCAGAGAGGAAGGGTGGTCAAAATTGACCTGAGCTCGTTCCTCCTGGGTGAGGCCGGTTTGATCACGATAATAGGCATCATGGGGTAAAAACGCGATTTTTTCAGGTCCGACAGTCTTCAGTATATAGTCTGCGATGGTTGTTTTCCCTGAGCCTGTACCACCTGCGATACCAAATACTAAAGGGGTTTTTTTATTTGTCATTGTGCCTGTATTATACTTGAAGGTAGCATAATTCCTGGGTAGAATAAATTTACCTGAGAGTAATTTGGGTTTTATTTTGATAATTTTCTACCAGGAAATTTCTTAAGAAGTTAATTGGGTAGCTTGCCTTTAGCGGGTATACAACTTTGCGGCAGCTTTGCCGTAATATAGATATGATAACTTCCTAAGGAGGAAAAACTGATGAATAAATCAACTTTGTTGTTGATCCTGATTGGGATGGCGGTGATCCTTGCGGCCTGTACTGCCGGTCCTAATCAACTGCGTAATACGCCAGATGAGGAAGGTGATGTGGCTGGTTTTTGGTCTGGAATCTGGCATGGTTTGATATCCCCCATCACATTTGTTCTATCGTTATTCACCAAAACCATATATGTGTTTGAAGTGCACAATAACGGTGGCTGGTATACCTTCGGATTCCTGTTGGGTGCTTCGATGATCTTTGGTGGAAGTGGTGGCGGAGCTGCCAGCAGACGCAAAAAGCGCTGCTGATTTTAGTATCCGTTATTTGGAAAGTGGGTTAGTTTTCAAACCTGAGGGGCGAATTAGGCGGCTCTTGTGCCTTCTCGCCCCGTTATTTCATCGTCCAGCGGAAGAGGAATGCTGCGAAATCAATGTTGTCATTGTGCTTCTCAGCATGATACTAAATTGGTTTATCAGGGTCCATTATTCATAAAATCCTGACGGGATAAATAGTCCAATAATTTACCTGAATACCCCTGGTGAGAGGGTTTTGTATATTTTACAATTGTATATAGTTGAGCTAAATTTTCCACACCACTTTTTTGTGATCTTTCTTTTATCCATTTGGACTGCATATAACGCTGCCACCCTTTTTTCTCTCTTTCTTGATACATATCCAGGATTTTCTCATCACTGATTGATTGATATTTTTCTTTGTGAATCAACCCGGACGCTGGCAGCCGGTCTCTTAACTCAGGATTTTCCGCCGGATATCCAAGTGAAAATCCAGTCACAGGAACCACATTTTTTGGAAGGTTTAATATTCCTCCAATCTGATCTGCGTTGGCAAAGGTGCTTCCCAGATAACAAATTCCCAGTCCTTTAGATTCTGCGGCCAGCGCGACCGTCTGAGAGACCAGGATGGCATCAATTGCCGCAACCATGAAGCTGAAATAGTTGTCAAAATTATCCGGGGCATTGCTAAGAGCGAGCCAGCGTCGCATCCGGTGGAAATCAGCACAGAAAGTCAACAGTACTGGGGCATCGATTACCATGGTTTGCTGTAAATGAGGTTCCAGGAGCTGTTCCAGCAAGCCGGGATCGCGGGTGACAATGATTGAATAGGTTTGCATATTACCAGAAGAAGAAGTACGGATTCCAGCTTCAAGTATTACATCCAGAAGATCTTCCGGGATTGGTTCTGATTTATATTTACGAATAGAGCGGTGTTCATGGATTTGTTCAATAACGTTCATGTTTTTCTCTCCGGGAATTTGAGTCCCTCTAATAGATAGGAGAAGTATACGATAAAACACTGGTTTCTATTTGGGATTATTCTCCTGGCAGAAGCTAACTCTCTCATGGGGCATACTAAGAAAGATTAATTATGGAAAAAACTTATCAAGCAAAAAATACTAAAGAAATTCGGGCAAATTTTCTACTGCTAATCACCGCTGTAATCTGGGGCGGAGGTTTTGTAGCACAGCGGCTGGGAATGCAGGAATTGGGACCGTATATATTTAAC
>JBARSJ010000034.1:0-2432 GCA_049644685.1 Anaerolineales bacterium | reverse complement strand
CGCATGCACCAATCAAACACCCAAGAACCACCAGGCAAAGGGGAACGGATAGATGTGATTTATGTTTTTCCATGCCATTCCTTATTTTCATCCCTTATTGAATATTTCATACTCTTTGGCATCAATACAATGTTGTGTGTTGGATAGTCGCAAAAGACGTGAAAAATAATTCTGGAAACTCGTTTCTTGGGTTTCTTCTTTCCCCTCCCCTTCCTTCATTATAGTGAGCAAAAAAAATAGCCAGTATAAAAGTATATTTACATATCAAATAACTATTAAATTTAGATCATTCTTTAATTTAATCAGATTATATATTGCATTATAAATTACAATTTGTTAACCTTTTTCTTTTTTATCATTTAAACAGAAAAAGACACTAATCATTTTTATAATTAATTCAAATATTTCTATTAAACAATTTATCAACAACTAACAAAACCAGATCTATTTTCAATCCTAAAGATATTGAATCTCATCAATAATATCCTGATACAGGACATTACATTATCTATAAATGTCCTGATTTTTGTACCGCCGCGGTACAAAGCTGCCTACAATCCCTTTCTCGTCACCCTTTATTCAAGGTGTTTTCAAGGCGTTTTCAAGGCGTTTTCAAGGCGATCAAAGCTTGACTTGTTGTATTATCAAAAGTAGTAAATCAAAAAGAATGTTGTATTTTTGTCAAAATAGATTTACAAGGGAGAACCTAAAATTGAGCAGTGCAGCCAAGATCATAACCTTCACATCCAGGAAAGGGGGAGTTGGAAAAACTGTTTGCACGACGCTTCTGGCGCGCTATTATGCAGAAGTGGAAGGAAAGCAGGTGATTGTGGTGGATTTCGATGCAAGCTGTGGGGTTACCTCGATCTTCTATGATCGGCCTATCGGAGAGGAAGATCTAAGTATCGTCGAGCTCCTGCAACTGACTGAAAACAATCAAGATGTTCAGGATGCCTTTGCTGAAGCACTGATCGAAACAGGTATGGAAGAGAGTTCTCATTGGGAGAGTAGTGGGGGGAAAATCTATCTACTTCCTTCCAAAGAGACGTTGGACCAGGTCATCGTCCAGGCCAACCCATATTCATTACGGGAAGTCCTGACAAGCCTTGATCTGCCGGACAACTTTATCTTCCTGGTTGATACAGGACCGGAACAAAAAAATGTCTTAATGGGGGTATGTGCAGCTGACGTCGTGTTTCTCCCCATGATGTTCAGCAAACAAGATGTTTATCCGGCCGTGGATACACTGCGTATCGTCATTGAAGAACAGTTGAAAAGCGGCAAAGCCGTTTTAGGGGGATTGATAATCAACGACTTTGGCGATACGCAGTGGGAGAAGGAATACGCAGATAATTTCCTGAACGTGTTCTTAAATCTTAGAGAAAACATCGGGTTGGTAAGTTCTACAGATAACATTTATGTGAAGCTGAAACGGTCTAAGGTTATCAAGCGGGGGAAACACCTGGACTGGTCCTTAAGAGATGAGTTCAAGGTCGCAGCTCAGAAGATGGCCGCTGCTGTTCATGTCCAGCAAGAATTACCAATGGGGGGAATCTAATGGAAGCAACAAGATTTGACACCGCATTGAAAAAAGCAGGCAAGGATCTCAAGCAGACAACCAAGTCAAAAGACGCTGTAGCAATAACCAAAAGAGCTAGAATGGATCAACATGCACCAAAGATCACTTTTGTCCTATTTGACGAGATTGCTGAGATCAGTTCAGCCCAATCCAGAACCCAGGTTTTTGATGTAGATCAATATCCGAAAGATAATGAGCTCTACGAATCGATCAAGGCCAGGGGTGTCATCACACCCATTGTGGTCAGAGAACTGAATAGTGAACATACTGTAATTACGAAGCGGGGAGAACGTTCATTTGCGTTGGTCTCGGGACATAGGCGTGTTGAGGCAGCGAAACTGGCCGGCTTGAAGGGTGTGCCGGGAATCATGGCTCGCGATGAAGATGATCATGATCTGATGACCCTGGCTGAAAACATGGGCCGGAGGGAGTTGAGCACCTATGAGCGAGCCATAGCGATCCATTCTCTCAAAGAAGATAGGGGGTTCTCAATCAGACAAACTGCTCAGGCTACAGGAATTTCTAGATCTCATGTATCTAGAATGGTGAATTCGTTTGATGCTCCTGCAGCATTACAAGAGATGTGGAAGAAAGGATCCCTTTCCATTGCAACCCTGGAGGTAATGAAAAGGCATTGGGACAAATTTGATGGAGATTTATCGAAGTCAACTCTATCTAAAGCTGGAAAGATCTCACTGAGCGATGCAGAAGGCCTGTGTGCTCAGCTGGACATAGGAACAAAGCTTGAGCCGGCGCTGCAGTCTATTGGGGGTTTTACTCATACAACAAGAAAACCTGAAAAAGCTGCTCCAATCAAGAAAGAGGGCAAATCTGCTGGAAAAGCAAGAAAGGA
>JBARSJ010000033.1:0-1951 GCA_049644685.1 Anaerolineales bacterium | reverse complement strand
GAATTTCCCTCTGATTCATTCCCAGAATTTTCTTCACTTTTACACCCTCCCATACTGAAGAGTGCCAACAATCCAATTATCAACAAGACCGTCATTATAAATCGAAACCGTATTTTGGATGTCACGTCCCTTCCTCTCCATCCATTTTACTCTTTTTGATATTTATTGAAAATAGTCTGATGGCTGTTAAATTACACTGTTTTTTTATTTAAACAAAGGAACAGGAAGCAAATCGTTACTCTGAAAGAGAACATAACAATCTTATCCGGAATCCACAACAGCCTGTTTTACGCTTGATGTGAGAATAATTAAGTTTAATTATAGAGGAAATTGGTTTATATGACCGGGTTGTTATTCCGAGCCACAGTTGTTGATGATCAGTGCCAGTAAGGCAGAGCGGTCGATAAGGCTGTCTCTCAAAATGTATTCATCTGGGAAACCGCTTCCATTCCCGATAGGCCCTAATCCACCCAGCACCGGCACATTTTCAGGAGTACAACAAATGTCGGATGAAAAACTGCGGTGAATCGGTTCTATCTTTAACTCCAGGAGCCGGGCCAGTTTCTGTATTTTTTCAAAGAAGCTTCGGTTTAATGTATTATCCGAGACCGGTGACCGGCTGCCAATTACCCGGATACGTACCAAGAAATTTTTGCTGGTTTCTTTTGCGGCAATCTTCCTGATCTGCTGGTCCAATTCAGTGATCTGGTCCCGTTGGAAATAAGAGGCGGTAAGTTGGACCGAAGCATGGTTTCTTTCCGCCTTGAGAGAATCAATGGTTATTTTTACACCTGCCTGTGCTGAGGAAAGCTTTTCCCAGGCAATGGCTTTCCTGGATATACTGGTGACTACATCGCGAATGTCTCTGGGTTTGTCCCTTGTGGTTTGTTTCAGATCGATCTGATACTGCTGAGTCCCGGAACAGGAAGTTACGACCCCCCCGTTGAGGTCGCCATACTTGACTCCCAACACATATTTGGAGTCACTGGCGTAGCGGAGAAGCATATTATTACTGAGACGGCCGTGGAGGTTGTCATCCGGGGTAAGCAAAACACCACAGCGTACCAGTTTTAACACCCTGGCATAGCGTAACGCCTTCAGGGCGGCCAGGATAACTGCAATACCTCCTTTGCTCTCGGTCACCCCGGAACCGTACACCAGACCACGCTCCCCGCGAAAGGGAACAAATTTCTGATGATCGTGGATGGTATCAAGATGGCTTAGAAGCAAGATATCGTTCTGCTCACTTTCAGGGTGATTGGAAAAATAAAAGATATTGCCTACTTCTGTCTGCGGGAATATGTGGCGGTGAAAGCCCAACTGTTGAAAGCGGTTGGAGATCCAGTTGCCCAGATCGTTCACTCCTGCAATATCATGGACATGGGAAGATATGGATATCATCTTCTCCAGGTGATCCAGGGTGGTGGACAGGTGGCTGCGCAAATAGCTGCGCACCCGGATATGAAGGGGCTCCGCCCGTTTGGTTTCATTTTCCACCGGGATTCCGTTTTCCACCCGGTAAGACTGGCCAAAATAACGAATGGCCGCAATATCCAGTATGCGGTTCACCAGATCGGTATAGCTCAAACCTGCTGCCTGGCCGGCATGGACAAAGGAGCCGGTTGGATTAAGGCTGGCCATGGAGTTGATTTCCAGGATGAAGAACTGCCCCTGGGAGTCCATACGAAAATCCACCCGGGAAAAGTCGAATAGACCCAGGGCATTGAAGGCATTGATGGCCAGTTTATGCAGTTGATCCGCTGCTGCCTGGGGAATATTGGCCGGGCATATTTTGGCCCGAGGGTGTTTCATTTTATCGTCCACGGTCTGGATGGCGTTGGGGTCCCCACCAAGGTCGATTTCAATGATGGGCAGGGTTTCCAGGGAAGTACCGTTTCCCAGTATGGCCACGGCAAACTCGCGGCCGGCAATGAATTCTTCTGCCATAGCC
>JBARSJ010000032.1:0-4949 GCA_049644685.1 Anaerolineales bacterium | reverse complement strand
ATATAAGTAAGTCCCAATTCTTCCTGCAGCTTTTCCAACAAGTTGACTACCTGGGCCTGGATGGACACATCCAGAGAAGATATCGGCTCATCACAAATAATTAATTCCGGATTGAGCGCCAACGAGCGGGCAATACCTATTCGCTGCCGCTGCCCGCCTGAAAATTCATGGGGATATCTGCCCATTACGGATGGCGAAATACCAACGTATTCCAGCAATTCAGCAATCCGGTCATCCATTTCTTTTCCGCGCATGGCGTTATGAATTTCTAGAGGTTCCCCAACGATATTCTTAATATTCATCCGGGGGCTGAGGGATGCATAAGGATTCTGAAAAATCATTTGGATTTTTCGACGCAGGGTCTGAAGCTCTTTTTTCGTCAGAAGGGCTAAATCCTCACCATTAAAAAACACATGGCCATCGGTGGGCTTATAAAGTCGAACAATCGTTCTCCCTACCGTTGTCTTCCCGCAGCCGCTTTCTCCTACTAACCCTAATGTTTCCCCGCGGCGGACATTAAAATTGACCCCATCAACAGCTTTTACATCACCAACATGCGTTTGAAAAACCCCTCGCCGGATTGGGAAGTACTTTTTTAATCCCTCAATGCGCAAAATCTCATCTTCTCTTCTCATTAGACTTTCTCCACCTTATCTTTTTCCCAACATGCCACTTCATGGTTTTCATTGATCTTTTCCAATGGCGGCATTTCCTGGCGACAGCGGTCAACCACAAATGTACATCGAGGAGCAAATGGGCATCCTTGAATTTCTCCAATCAGATCAGGCGGTTCTCCAGGAATTGAATAGAGTTTTTTCTTTGAAGTATCTTCGGGATTTGGCAGGGATCCCAATAAACCCACCGTGTAAGGGTTCTTGGGGTTATCAAATACTTCATTCACTGTCCCCTTTTCAATAATCATTCCCGCGTACATAACATTCACTTTGTTCACCATCCGGGCGATAACTCCCAGGTCATGGGTGATCCAGATCACAGACATGCCCAGCTTTTCCTTCAGGTTATTTACCAGGTCGATGATCTGCGCTTGAATCGTAACGTCGAGTGAGGTTGTTGGTTCATCTGCAATTAAGATAATAGGATCACAAGATAAGGCCATGGCAATCATTGCCCGCTGTCTCATGCCTCCTGAGAAATGGTGCGGGTAATCGTCCAGTCTTTGTTTGGCTTCCGGGATCCCTACTAAGGATAGTAACTCTGCTGCGCGATCCCGGGCTTGATTCTTATTCATGTGCTGATGGAGTTGTAAAGCTTCTGTGATTTGAAAACCAACCGTTAAGACCGGGTTAAGCGATGTCATCGGATCCTGAAAGATCATCGCGATTTGATTTCCGCGGACTTTTCGCATCTCATTTTCGGACAAACTAAGCAGGTCTTGCCCTAAAAATTCAACTTTTCCTGATTCAATTTTTCCTGGAGGTGAAGGAATAAGGCCCATAATAGACATAGCATGAACAGATTTACCGCAGCCGCTTTCCCCCACTACACCCAATGTATCTCCTTTATTCAATTCATAAGATACATCCTCTACAGCATAGACCACCCCTTCTTCCGTGTAAAAACGGGTGGTTAGATTTTCAACATTTAGCAGTTGTTCTTGATTCTCCAATGTGCGTACCTCCAATAAGAACTATTCCCCTCTGCATGATTTCTAACTACAAGGGTTCATTTAATAATTACTAATGATGCGTAGATTCTTTTGTTGGACTCAAAGAAAAATTCCAAAAATTCTTTGTTTTTTTATCTGATCTGTAAGGACTAATTTTACCATAAACAACTGTGTAGAATATTTTTATTCTATTAGAATTACGACACACCTGAATTGTAATAATAACATACAGATAGCTATCCAACAATTATCGAATCATTTCTAGATTCCAAAATGGTTGAAATTTTCCAGATTGAAAACCAATCAATCTTGGACGAGAAAGGATAACCTGGTAACGGAAGAATAAAGGTAAAACCGGTAAATTCTCTGTAAAGATTTCCTGCACTCTCATTACTGCTTCCTGGGACTCCGAAGAATCAGGTAAGTTGTTGAGCAGTAGGCTGCAGTTTGCATCAAATTCCTGATTGCTGTACCCGGAAGCGTTCGTTCCTCCCCATCCTTTTGGATACAAGGGATAAATACCGGGGATCTCATCAGAAATGAATAACTGGCAAAGATGGTATGACCCTGTTGACCAGGCAAATAAAGCCAAATCAAACTGCCTTCCAAATATTGGTCCTTCAGGACCGGGTGCCAACAGCTCATCTGCAGGCAATACATCGATTTGAATCTCTATACCGCAAATTTCCAAATCTTCTCGGATGCTCTCTGCAGAGAAGGGGGGTTCTTCCGAACCCGCTACCAAAAGAGACAACTGGAATGCCGTTCCTTCCTTTACTCCTGGTACCTCGAACGCAATACGGGGTGTAGTTGGATCCTGGTCATGATCGATACAACCCGTCTCCTCCAGTATTCCTTTCGCCAGCGCTGGTTGGTATGGATATAAATGGGAGGATGAGATATTTCGGGGATCTCCTGGCAGGTATAAACCTTCTACAATGGCACCTGCATTCGCCCGGCCGGCCGCGATTTTCTCTCTATTGATACACTGGGTGATTGCCTGCCGTATTCTGGGGTCCTGCAGTAATACCCGCTTTGGATCCAGGGAATTTATCCCAAAACTAATTTGTTCCCAGGCGCTCCCCGCGATATAACTGAGGTAAAGTTCGCCTTCCCCCTCCTGAACCGCTAAATCTGGGAAATAATCAAATAATCCGGGCTCATTTGCTATTATATCACATTCCCCGGCATAATAAGCTGCCAGCGCTTCTTCACCCCCGCTTACAAACCGAAATACCAGGTAATCGAATTCGGGTCCCCCATCAGCAATGGAATGGTATTCCTCATTCCTGACCAGGGAGATGTGGTCTCCCATTATCCATTCAATAATCTGGTATGGTCCCCAGCTGAGCGGCAGCTGAGTCGTTTTCTCCGAGGTAAACAATTCCTCCAGTGATATATCCCCCCAGAGGTGTTCTGGCAAAGGGCGAAATAAATACTCCGGATAGGAATAAATACTTAGAAATCCCGGCACGCCTTTCCAGAGAATTGTCTTTTGATCTACCGCTTCATAACTGGCCGTATAGCGGATATTTCTGGGGCCTAATGATCCATAAATGTCCCGGGCAACCTGGTAAGAAAATTCAGAATCAAGCGCAGTTAATGGAGTGCCGTCAGACCAGTTAATACCGGATTTTACCGGGAAGGTAATTTCAACCTGATCCATAATCACTGACGCTTGATTTTGGTAAGTTTCCCAACAATCATCTTTGGCGCAACCGGAAGGACGGTAAATAACTCCACTGGCCAGGATCGATAGATTCCCTTTTGAATCTACGATCCCCTCTCCGGGTTTAACTTCTACCGGGATAACTGAGACAAGCCCATTGGCCTGGGAGGGGATTTCCTCCAATAGAACCGAAGAAAATTGAAAATCTACTTCATCTACAGGATTATCATAGATTGCCTGGCGGATGATATTTGCTGATATGGATTGATCTCCATATAGAAATAGTGATTCAGGTTCAGCGCCAAGACAAATGGACAATACTTTTTCTGGAACAGGAGAAGGCAAAGATCCAGGAGAATCCTGATCTGGATTGGGAATCGGAATCTGAGGTGCCTGATTTCCTTCTACCCCGCAAGCAACCAAAAGAAAACCAAGGGCTAAAATGAGGGATAAAAAGGTTCCCCTATTTAAAACCATGGGATTTTATCTTCTTCTACTTCTCTCATCCGCAGGTAAGATCTATATCTGTCTTGATGGATGGTTTTGTTTTTTACCGCGTTTATCACTGCACAGCCTGGCTCATGGATATGGGTGCAATCGCTGAAGCGGCAGTCATGCAGTACCTGGCTTATTTCCCTGAAATAACCATCAACCTCTTCTGGAGTAATATCCCACAGATCTAGCGCTTTTAATCCAGGGGTATCAGCCACATATCCCCCTCCGGTCAGTGGAACCAGTTTTCTGGAGACAGTGGTATGTTTTCCCTTTTTTGTTGCCTCACTAACCTCTTTGACTTCCAGCCCCAATCCTGGCTGAATTAAATTCAAGATACTGGTTTTCCCGGCACCGGAAGGGCCAGCAAACAGGCTTGTTTTTCCAATCAACTGTTTTTTAAGTTTATTGATCCCACGCCCCGAAACGACCGAGGTGTATAACACCGGATAACCTATTGTTTGGTATCGGTCAAAAAGTTCCCGGGCTTTTTTCATGCCAGTCAAATCGATTTTGTTGGCAACGATAATTGCAGATACTTCCTCTTTTTCGGCAATAACCAGGAATCTATCCAGCATCCTTAATCGAGGATCTGGCTGAGTTATAGAAAAAACTAAAACCGCCTGATCAGGATTGGCAATGATCACTTGCTGATATTCACCTCTCGGTGTGGGTGCCATCCGGTAGATCATATGTGAACGGGGTTCAACATCTTCGATCATCCCCCCTTCATCATCCTGTTGGGATACCTGCACCCAATCCCCGATGGCGACAATATCCCCTAATTTACGACCTTGTTTTAATCGTCCCCTGAGCTGGCAGGTTAAGTCACCCCGTGGTGTTTCCACTGTGAAAAAACCGGATTGAGCCTGGATAACCCTTCCGCGAAAAAGTTCACTCATTGAACAGCTTCCCTTCCCTGTTTATTGCTCACCATCTTCTGGATCCGGCACGTACCAAACGCCAATTTCGGATTCCCATGGATAATACCGCAGCACCTGGTTAAAGTAGAGTTCTACCACCCGACGGAAGATTGGTGCGGCAACTTCAGACCCTTCCCCGGCATTTTCGGCGATCACCACTATAGCTATATCGGGTTTATTCTCATTTTGGTTATTTGTGTACCCCGCAAACCAGGCGTGGGATTCTCCCGATCCGGAC
>JBARSJ010000031.1:0-14168 GCA_049644685.1 Anaerolineales bacterium | reverse complement strand
GACAGACTGACTCCTCCCTTGAAGACTCAAAAACCGCTCAATTGATCTTGTTGAGCGGTTTTTTATTAATAAGATTCTTTAACTTTTCAACAATTCCCCCCGTCTCCCGCTCCCCTGGTCTATGGTTATTTTGCTTTTTTCTTAATTTTTGCGGTATACATATCCGCGTCTGCTTGTTTGTAGCCTTCCATAAGCGATTCGCCAGACTGGATTACTGAATATCCGTATGAGATAGATATGGGGCGGTAGAGACCATCGTTTTCGGTACTTTCATTAAAATCTATAATTGATTTTTCTAATCTCTTGCGAACGGCAGGATTGTCGTTTAGATCCACATTAGGCAACAGGATCACGAATTCATCTCCCCCTATTCGGGCAACCACATCTTCTTTTCTAAACACATTTGATCTCAGAATGTTTGCCGCAGCTTTAATTGCCTGATCGCCAGTATCGTGTCCTAGAGAATCGTTGATTTGTTTCAGGTCATCAAGATCACAGGTGATGATGCTGACCGGGAATTGACGACTGGACTTCAAACGCTCCATTTCTTCTTCAAAATACCCCCGGTTGTAAAGCCCGGTCAGCGCGTCGTGAAAACTTAAAAAGCGCAGTTTCTTTTCAGTTTGTTTGCGATCTGTGATATCAATTATTGAGATGAAGACTCGCTCCCAGGTCTTTTCATATCCTGGGGGCAGTGATAACCGGAGTAAACCATCTATTACCTCACCAGATGATTTTTTCTGTTTAATCTCGCATTCATGAGAGTTCTTACCGCTGGCTAAAGAGATTAATTCCTTTCGAAATTCAGTAAGAGATTCTTCAACTAAAATTCTGGGTAAACTAGCAAGTAAATCCGATTTTGATTTGGCATTATATAAATCTAAAGTAGCTTGATTGACATCCAGGATTTTTACTAACTCCATACATTGATTTACCAGGTCATCATCATTAATTAAGCGCTCCACGACATCTTCATCTTCAGCAATCTTGTCCAAGACCTTCTTTACTTCCGAAAAATCCTCTTCCCAAAGAGATATTGGTGACTCATTGAACAAACTTCTAAAACGCCCTTCGCTTTCTCTCAATCTTTGCTCTGTCTCTAACCTCTGGCTGATATCATGGTAAAGGCCCAAAATGCCGACCTGCTCTCCCCCAACAAAGACCGGCACACCAACTATCTCCACATCCACCAGGCTGCCATCCTTTTTCATCCGCTGGCTTACCTTTCTGGTGATATTACCCGTTGAGACCAAATTGGAAATTTCAGTAGCCTCTCTGAGGAGATCATCAGAAGCAATTAAATTGTCCAGATATTTCCCTTTGATTTCTTCATTTGTATAACCAAAAAGTTCTTCAAAGGCTGGGTTACTGGAAATAATCAGGTGATCATTGTCTAGGCGTACCACAGCAAAGAAAGAACTATTAATTAATGCCTCAAGAAAATAATGTTCGTTTTGTAATTGAGTGGCTTTTCCTTTTAATTGCTTATCCAGTTGGGCGGAAGTCTCTTCATGGCGTGCCGTTTGATCGCCAATCAAAGCAAAGAAGGGCGTAAAGATCAAGGGAAAAAGGTCGATAATAAATAGTAATGGTTGATCGGCATGCAATTTCCACAGGGTTGAAAAAGAGAATTTATACCCAGATTGACCCAACTCATAAATAACACTGATTACAGGGAAAAAAGAACCAAGTATAAATCCATACAGAGCATTGAAGAGGATTTTTCTTCGTTTGTTATCCAACTCGTCACGCAATCCTTATCAACAGAAAATATATCAGCATAAGGTATTATGCTTTGCTAGAATAGAAATCGTCCAAGCTCCAGTATATTGGAATAGATGAAGGGAGAATGAAATAGATCTAAACTGATTAATATATTAAGTATATATTAAATTAACAGGATTGGGTAGTTAATAACAATCTTGTCAAGAGTTCTCAGGACGGGACATAATATTCTTGGATACAATTCATCCTGCTTACAGGAGCTTTCGAAAGTGCAAGTCTTTTTATTGATAATATTCTATAAATAGCTGGACTTTTATTTCACGGAGCTATTTTTCAATGTTTCTTTACCCTGAAACACGCTTTTTCCTATCCCGGGCCAGATGCGCAATAAGCCGAAAGCAGCCCGCAGAGTAATCCAGACTCCGATCATTACCCAGACCCAGAACAGCGATCCATTCCCCTTGCTCTCCACCAGCCACAGTCCGCCGATCCCAATTGCGGAAGCTATAATCATTGCATTGCGTAAATATCGGTAATCACCTGTGCCCCAATGGACGCCATCAGTTAAGAAGGCAAGGGAATTCAACGGTTGGCTAATTGAGGATACCGCCCAGGCAGTCAGGAAAATGCTGATTGAGGCTGTCGGGACCAAGAATTGGATCACTGACCCTCTTCCCCACCACATCAATCCCCCGAGAAGAAAACCGGTGCTGAGATTCCAACCCATCGCCACCCGCACCACCTGCTTAGCCCAGAAAATTGAGTTCTGTCCGATAAAATATCCCACCAGCGACTGCACAGTTGAAGCATATGCGTCTAATGCTAGTGCGGTAAATACCCACACCTGGCGAATGACCTGATGGGCCGCTCCTGCATCAGGACTAATACCATTGGCTGCCCGGGTGGTGTAGGCCAGGAAAAGGTTGACCATGCCTGTGCGAATAAATAAGTCTCCGCCTACCTGCAGCAGCTTTACTGCATCTCGCAGGACAAACGCTCTGGATAGACTGAGTTTCTTTGCTACCAGAATGATCCCTGCTAGTGCGCCCAGCCATTGGCTGATCGTGCTTGCCAGGGCTGAACCCCCCACGCCCATGGCGGGGATTGGCCCCCTGCCGAAGATTAAAAGCCAATCGAGGGCAAGGTTCAGGATGTTGACACCCAGCGCGATCCACAGCGGGGTCCGCATATCCTGAAGCCCGCGAAATGCACCGAAGGTCACCAGAGTCAGCAGCACCGCGGGAGCGCCGAAAAGCCGGATCTGCATGTACTGAACTGCATTCACCTGTACTGAACCCGATGCGCCCAACAGCCCGGCTAACCAGTTTGCAGTAGGTCCAAAAACTAGGATTAGTAGAATGCCAAATCCGGCTGCCAGAATCAATGCCAGACTCAAGATTTTTCCAGCTCTTTCCTGTTCCCCTTTGCCGTAGATTTGAGCAACTTCCGTTTGGGTGCCGATCCCCAGGAAGTTAAACATCCAGAACAGGCTCGAGAGGGCGGTTGTGCCTACCCCAAGCGCCGCCAGGGGAACAACACCCAGAGAGGAGATAAAAGCAGTGTCCACCAGGGCGGTAATTGGCTCAGCAGTCAGGGAAAGCAGGACCGGGATCGAAAGTCCCAGCAGAGTGCGGTGAGGGCGGGAAGTAAAGGGGTGAGTAGAGGAGTTCATTGGATTATTTTTTTTATATCTTCAGAGGTTTTAGGAAAAGATGGTCCTGCAGGGAAGTAATTATAATATACCCCTGGGAATAGAGAATAATCGGGTCAGGGAATAAGAGGGGTTGATTTCTCTGTTGTGTATAAGAGATTGATAATTAAGGGCAGCTGACCCAGGGCATGTTCTCCTGGCTGTGGTTTTAGTAAAGCCTCAGTAAGACTTGATTAACCAAAAAAGAGGGATATATCTAAGATACATCCCTCTTGTAGTGGCTACTTCTGAAAACTAATCTCTGTGATTTCCCCCTGTAAGTTTATTTCGCCTTCCCAGCGAATCCCTTCCGAGAGATTCTCTATTGTGATTTGATAGCTTGAAATCAAGGGAGCCGCTGGTTCAAACTCAACCTCCACCACCCAGGATCCTGAGGCGAAGACCCTAAATGATGATGCAGTGTTTTTTTCTGTTTGGGTAATACCCCGATCGATCCATTCCTCTGAAGAATGTAGATCGTAATTCGCAGCGATGAACTCCATTACTGCATCCCGGGCTTGTGCTTCATTAAAGATTGATCCCGGGGGAATCACCCGGGTTTCTGATATCTCACCATTTATACTCAGGGAACCTTCCCAATAAAATCCATTTGAGATGTTTGATGCTTCTTTTATTGTGTACTCAGAGGGACTCGGCGCTGAAGCAAGGGCAGATATGACAATTGTCAGTGGTCCGGAAACAAAGCGGACTGTTGAGGAACCTACCGCGTCTTCGGGGGTGATATTCTGCTCAATCCAGGGTTCTACTGCCTCAATCCCGTATTGATTGGAAAAATAGGCAGCCAGAAAATCACGCGCCTGGGAAAATTCCAGGATTTGGACTGGTTCTTCTTCAACAACAACCGCTGGATTATCTCCCGGTGAACAATCACCGGAGAAGAATAGGAATTCATCACAAATTGAACCATCAGGAAATTGACAGGTTCCGATGTTTATTCCTTCTCCCAGGTTATATCCCTGTAAACTGCAATAGGAAAACTCCTGACCGCAGCGTCCTGAAAGGAAATCCCACTGACCGCAGCGTGATTCGTCAGGAAAGATGCAATCAGCGTCCTCTCCTCCGTTTCGGGTGACATTCTCCATGGCATACCCCAACCCACCACAGTACACTGCTGCAGGATTAGCCATATTTGCAATAGGTTCAGCTAATTCTTCGGGATTGATCTGGCTGGATTCTCCGCCGCCACAGGCGGATGCAAGAAGAATCGAAGCCAATAATAAACTGATCGTAGAAATCTTTTTCATTTTCATTGTAATTGACCCCCAAGTAGATATTGATCATTATAAATGACATCAAAATGACGTAATAGGGGGGCAAATTGTTCCCTGAACGTAAGATTTCCTTCACGAATATTAATAAATCTGATATATTAAGCCCTTGACAATACTATGTAATACATTGTATAATGCGTGCATGAGTAAAGAAAACGAAATTTCCGAACAGTATCAAAAGCTAACCCAGGAGCTCCGGCGGGGTATCCTGGTCCTGGCCGCGCTCAGCCAGCTGGAGGAGGAAAAATACGGTTATGCATTAATAAATAGCCTGGCTGAAAAAGGACTGGACATTGAACAGGGTACCTTGTATCCCCTGCTCCGCAGATTAGAGTCCCAGGGTTTGCTGAAGAGCGAGTGGAATGTGGAAGGCTCGCGCCCCAGACGCTACTATCTGATTAGCCCCGAAGGATCCAGGACCCTGGAGGATCTGGCCGGGGAGTGGCGAAGTCTGACAAACGTAATGGAGAAATTATTGGATGGAATATCCAGTGAAGGAGAACAAAATGAGTTTGATTGATCGTTACATACAAGAAGTAGGGCGGCACCTGCCGCGAAATAACCGGGCTGATATTAAAGCTGAATTGCGATCCTCAGTGGTAGATACCTTGGAAGATCGTTTTGGGCCTGAACCGTCAGAAACAGAAGTTGAAGGCTTCTTAATAGAATTTGGTCAGCCCAGAGAAGTAGCCGCCTCGTATTTTCCGGATGGTCAATACCTGATTGGCCCCAGTTTATATCCTTTGTTCCGGATGATTGCCTGGATTGTCGTAGCAGCCGTGTTGGGAGCGCAGCTCCTGGCTTGGGGAGTAGCGATCTTTATTGCCGGGGAACCATTTTCAGTCCTGGAAATGCTGGGATCCCTGCTGAACAGCATCCCTGTTTCGCTGGGATGGTTGGTGCTCACCTTTGTCATCCTCCAGCGCTTCGATGTTCAACCAGATCTCGGTGATGAAACCTGGGATCCTCAATCCTTGCCCCAGATCAATGAGGATGAGGATCTTAAGCGAGGGGAACTTATCTTTAGTCTTGTTTTCGGAATACTGATCCTGGCCCTGGTGGTCTTTTTCCCACAGTGGATAGGATTTGTGACTACTCCGGGCGGAAAATTTTATCCCAATCCAGTAATTATTCAATACCTGGGTTGGGTCATAGCTTCCCTGCTGGCAGGTGTTGGGCTTAACATTTTCCTGCTTTGGCAGGGACGGCGGAGCTCGATTTCCCGGTTGGTAAAGATTTCTGAGAACCTGTTCAGTATTTTTGTCCTGGGCCTGCTGGTTCAAGGTCACAATGTCTGGCTGGCAGCGAGAGGATCATTCGACTTTTTAGGAACAATCGAGGCAATCGCCGGTATTGCAGATGGGGGATGGGAGTTGGTTGGCATGCACGCCTTCCGGATGGCTTTTGGGGTGGCATTGATTGTTACCGTGATTGAAACCCTGGCCATTGTGTATCGGATGGTGAGAGGTAAAGTGCAACCCAGAACAATTGCAATTTTGCCACCAGCATCAGCCTGAACCGTCCGCGGGAGGTTTGGAGAGGAAACGGTTTCTATCATCAAGGAAACCGTTTCCGTATTTAAACATAGATGGAATGGACCATAAAACGGATAAGATTTCAGGCAACAGGTATAATCCAGTCAAAAGAAAGCTATGAGTGATACTTTGTTTGCTGCTGCCTGGCGCGTGTTCAAACGAGAAGCCGGATATTTTCCGGAATGGTAACTGGACCAGATGCACCAACCTGTTTATTTATAGATAAGATCAGGAAATGGTACAAATTACTAAGGTAATATTGGCAAGGCAGGGAAAAAAAATGGCATTACCAAATTTTGTTAATAAGATTAAATCTGCCATCGATCATGAATTTAAGAGGAATCTTTATCAGAACCTGGTATTTAAAGGCGGCGGTGTGCGGGGGATAGCCTATATGGGTGCCCTGGAAGTACTTGATGAATACCGCATTGTGGATAATATTCAGCGGGTAGCAGGGACTTCTGCGGGGGCAATAGCAGCAACTATTGTTAGTTTCCGATTAAGTGTGCCTGAAGCGAAAGATCTCTTTGATACGCTGGATTTTTCAAAAGTCCCTCAGAGTGAGACAAAAAATCGAAGACGAAGGTTATTAAGGATTCCCGAGGAAGAAAATTACCGCCGATTTATTCAGAAGTATGGCTGGTATTCCAGTGAGTATTTTTACCACTGGTTGGAGGATATCATTGCCGATCAGTGTGATGGGAATGGGAGAGCAACTTTCTCTGATTTTCAGGAAAGGGGTTTTCGGGAGTTGTATATTGTAGCTGCCAATATTTCCCGGCAGCGGGCTGAGATATTTTCCGCCACTCATACCCCGGATGTTGCTGTAGCGGATGCAGTTAGAATGTCAATGTCTATCCCGATCTATTTTGAGTCCCTGCGCTTTGACGGGAAGAAATTTGGTGATGGAGATTACTATGTTGACGGGGGGTTATTTGATAATTTCCCCATGCATATATTCGACCAGGATGAATTTGTAGGCAAAAGCTGGTTTTACCGCGAGGGTATAAACTGGGAAACCCTGGGTTTATTCCTCTATCCGGACAAGTATTTACAGCCAGTAGAACCAGAGATTCCGGATAATGTTTGGGAGTTCCTCACTCTGTCGCTCCGGAATTTGTACCAATCCCATGAGATTTCCTATTACCAAACCAATATAATGGACCAACACCGCACGATAGAAATCAGCGATTGCGGGATTTCACCGACAGATTTTGAGATCGATATAGGAAGTGAAAAATACCAGCAGCTCTATGCGTCAGGGAAACAGGCTGTACGCAGCTTCTTTGGGCAGGAAGTGTAAGACGACTTTACTTTATCTCATACCAATCACCGGAATTCAAATCCCCCAGAAAGATTTCCTGATCTTTTGCATCCTTGATCGCTTGACCTAATATTTCCGCTGCCTTGAGATGTTCATCGGCTTGCTTAAAATCTCCTGCCAGTGCATAGGTCCGGGCCAGGGCTTCCTGGGAATAGGCAAGATCAAAATCTTCCATCTCGTCTGGATGTGATTCTGTGATTGAACCGCACTTTAATGCCTGGACCAGTGCGTCCTGGACCCTGCCAAGAACAACATAAACACGGGAAAGCAGCCAGTGCCCCCGTTGGGACTCAACTGCACCTCCTGCCTGGATCCAATGATAGAGTGATGCATTTGCAGTAATAACCAGCTCTTCCTTTTCCTCAGCCGTCCGGGCAGGTTTTTCTAAAAGTTCCCAAACACGGTGATTGGCCCGTTTGGCAAACTCTTGATGGGCATCCGTTAATCTAAATAACTTTTCTTTGCTCATTTTTAACCATTTGTTTTTGGTAGATTACCCTGATTATAACAAGGAAGCAGATTTGCTTTTCCATTGTTAAAACCTTATTAATTTAGCCCCGCCCCATATTCAAGCCTGAAAGGGGTTGGTATAATGGGCTTTGCTTCTCATAAAAGAAACCAATTTTTGGTATACTGGACAGCATTGTGTGCCTGCTGTTTATTCTGGCGCACAATGGGTTTTCGAGCTCAACGGAGGTTTTTGTGGATTCTGGAACAAATAATCGTCAGTCAATAATCTATATTATGCTGTTTGTGGGCATTATCATCCTGGTTTTTTACAGCTTCCGCCAGCAGACTGTCACTACCGAGGATATAACCATTGGGCAAGTAGCCCAGGAAATCAAATCCGGGAAACTAACCCGGGTGATAGTGAATGAAGATGAGCTGGAATTGATCTACAAGGACGGCACTGAAGGAACCTCTCACAAGGAACCGGATGCTACCTTTGTCCAGCAGATACTAGAACTGGGTGTAACCACTGCTGAGCTTAACCCTGAAAATGTCATCGTTGAGATTAAACCCCCCAGTGCCTGGTTCGGTGTAATTAACGTTTTGGGGTACATTCTGCCTTTTATTATGATCGCCGGATTATTCTGGTTTGTATTCCGTCAGGCGCGGGGCGGCGGTTCAGCCGCCATGAATTTTGGTCAATCCAAGGCCAGGAAATTAACTGGAGACAATCCAACTGTAACTTTTGATGATGTGGCTGGTATACCGGAAGCCAAGGAGGAACTGGCTGAAGTGGTTGAATTTCTCCAGGAACCGGAAAAGTTTATTTCATTGGGCGCGCGAATACCAAAAGGGTTGCTGCTGATGGGGGCCCCGGGAACAGGAAAAACCCTGCTTGCTAAAGCAGTTTCCGGAGAAGCAGGGGTGCCGTTTTATTCCATTTCCGGTTCTGAATTTGTGGAAATGTTCGTCGGCGTTGGCGCAAGCCGTGTCCGGGATTTATTTGATAAAGCTAAGAGCGATTCCCCCTGTATTGTCTTTGTGGATGAAATTGATGCAGTCGGACGCCACAGGGGTGCTGGACTGGGCGGCAGCCACGATGAACGGGAACAAACCCTGAACCAGATCCTGGTGGAAATGGACGGTTTTGATACCGATACCAATGTGATTATCATCGCAGCCACCAACCGGCCCGATATCCTGGATCCAGCACTGCTGCGTCCTGGTCGGTTTGACCGGAGAGTCATCCTGGATCAACCTGATATCCGGGGACGGGAGGCGATCCTTGAAGTCCATGCCCGCGGTAAACCATTAGCTCCGGATGTGGATTTAAAAACCATCGCTAAAGCAACCCCAGGATTTGTGGGCGCTGATCTGGAAAACATGATCAACGAAGCAGCAATTCTGGCTGCCAGAAATGGAAAGAAGGCCATTGAACAGGATGATTTCCAGGAGTCAATTGAACGTGTCATTGCTGGTCCGCAGCGAAAGAGCCGCATAATCAGTGATATTGAAAAACAGATCATTGCCTACCATGAAGCCGGTCATGCTATCACTGCCCGCTCTTTACCTGAGGCGGATCGTGTGCATAAAATTTCCATTATCGCCCGGGGTCAGGCTGGCGGATATACTTTGATCCTGCCTGAGATCGACCGCACCCTTGTTTCCCGCAAAAAGATTCTGGCAGATATGGTGAGTCTGTTGGGTGGGCGGGCCGCAGAGGAAATCGTCTTCAGCGATATAACCTCAGGCGCCTCTAATGACCTGGAACGGGTCACCAATATGGCACGGGAAATGGTCACCCGGTTGGGGATGAGCACGGTATTAGGGCCTATGGTATACGGGAAGAAAGATGAGATGGTTTTCCTGGGTAAAGAATTCAACGAACAACGGGATTACTCTGAATCTGTCGCTGAAAAAATCGATATCGAAGTTAAGGAACTGGTCAGCGATGCCTACCAGCGAGCTTTAGATATCTTGAATGAACACCGTGATATACTGGAAGTTCTTGCTGAAAAACTGCTTGAACAAGAGACCGTTGACGGTAAAGAACTGGATGAGATTTTCCCGGCTGCCGCCCAGAAAAATGGTGGTATGCCAGTAAAAAACACAAGATAAAAGCAGTTTTGGGATGAAATCAAAGGGACGGGTATCCCCCGTCCCTTTTTGGTTAATGAGTGATCTGTAATCCTCTTCAGATTTGGGATTGTTTATCTCTTAGGCAATTACCGTTGTGAATCTAGAGGGACAAAAGCATCAGGGATCATTGAACTTATAATTAGACTTTATCTTGCAGTGGTTTTTCATCAGGTACAATTGAATCATGGATTTATCCGTTTGGAGAAGCCGTTTAAAAGAATTGTCGCTGGGAGAACTTTTTCTTTATCAGGAGGCGGGATCAACCAATTCGGTGGCAGAAAATCATATTAAAAGCGGAGCCCCTGCTTTTTCTCTGGTACTGGCAGATACCCAGACTGCTGGTCGGGGGCGGCAGGGCAGATCCTGGGAGACCAAGGCAGGAAAAGCCCTGGCCTTCAGCTGGATATTGTATCCAGAACCGGGATTAATAACCCCTGAAACCCTGGGCAAATTAAGCGGATTAGGAGCTCTGGCAGTTGCTGAAACATTGATCGAAGAATATCAGCTGGGGGCAGAGATTAAGTGGCCCAATGATGTGCTGGTAGAGGGGAAAAAGATCTGTGGTGTGCTGGTAGATGTTCATTGGACTGGAAATCAATTGAAAGATGTTGTGCTGGGAATCGGAATAAACGTATCCAGGGGATCTGTTCCAGAGGAAAAGGACCTGCATTTCCCGGCGGCGTGCCTGGAAGATGTTGCCGGAAGAGATATTTCCCGCCTGGAGCTGCTGGTAAAGGTTATGTCGGCTCTCCTCAAGTGGTATCCAGAACTGCCCTCTAAATCGTTTACAACTGCCTGGCAGGAAAAGCTGGCTTATAAAAATGAAGTTGTCATTCTGAAAAGAGGAAAGAATATAATTGATCAAGGGGAATTGTTGGGGATATCCGCTGAGGGTTCCCTGATCCTGCACTCTGATTCCGGAGTAGAGCGCAGGTACCGGACTGGAGAGATCCAGCTCCGTTTAGTTGACAGATCCTGAAAATAAGCTACACTTGGAAAAGGATTGAGATTTCCGGGGAGAAGATATTATGTCATTAGACGATATCCGAAACCAGTTCGACGATGATTTTGATTTTTCCGAAGAGGAAGTTTGGGGAGAACCTGTAGCCAAGCCTGAATTATTTGGGATGACTCCAGGTCAGCGCTTTGTCCTGGCGTTCCTTCTTTTCCTCACCACGGTACTAATCAGCGCTTTTTGTTTGATAGTCGTCGGAAAAGTAGCCCTGCCGATTTAAGTTAATAAAAAGAACAGGAGCCCGTTTCCTGTTTTCAAAAATAAAAGAACCGTAATCTATGAAGGATTACGGTTCTTATTTATCAAATTCAGATTACTTTTTGTTTATGTTGGTATTTCTTTCTCGTCCTCTATCGTTTCTAAATCCTGGTCTGCAAACCGGGCGATAGATACCACCACGTCACCTTCCCGCATCTGCATAATGGACACACCACGGGCAACCCTGTTGTACTGGGATATGCTCTCAGCCTTGGTTCGCATCACGGTACCTTCGGCAGAGATGACTGTGATCTGGTCCTGTTCCGGCAGGACGACCCGGGCTGCCGCAATTTCACCGATGATCGGCAGGGCTTTTTTATCGACAGTTAACACACCCATTGTTGCCCGGCTTCTCCGCGGATATCCATCCAGTGAGGTGCGTTTTCCAAAGCCTTTTTCAGTGATGACCAGTAAATCTCCTCCCTTTTCCACGATATCCATCCCGACAACTTCGTCCTTCTCGCGGAGCCGGATGCCGATTACACCCATTGCCGGTCGGTTCATCGGACGGACTTCTTTTTCTTGAAAGCGCAGGGCATATCCTTTGCGGGTGATTAGCATTAGATCATTTTTACCGCTGGAGAGCCGGACCCAGCCTAGACTATCATCCTCTTTGAGGTTGATCGCAATCAAACCGGAAGGTCGGACTGAATCGAATTCAGACAGATCTACCCGTTTGATCAAGCCTTTTTGGGTCACCATCGTACAATATTTGGCTTCCTTAAAATCTGTCACAGGCACGATAGCAGTGATTTTCTCGTTGGGGTCGATGTTCAGCACATTAACTATCGGCAGTCCCCGGCTGATT
Organism: Anaerolineales bacterium; assembly: GCA_049644685.1. Lineage (GTDB taxonomy): Bacteria > Chloroflexota > Anaerolineae > Anaerolineales > UBA11858 > B10-G9. The sequence continues at coordinate 1,932 of JBARSJ010000031.1, read as the reverse complement.
CGGCTTGCTTCCGGGATGCGGTAGGCTTTGGAAGAATAGACTTTCCCTCGATCTGAGAAGAACAGCACGGTATCCAATGTGCGGGCGGGAATTAAGGACATGATTTCATCTTCATCACGCATGCTGTGCCCTTTCACTCCGATGCCGCCCCGTTTCTGGGAGCGGTAGGTGAGAGCCATTACCCGTTTTATGTATCCTCGTTCTGTGATGCTGATTAAAATAGGTCGGTCAGGAACCAGGTCTTCCTCGTCAATTTCCTGTGCTGCATCAGGGGCGATATCAGTCCGGCGTTCATCACCATACTTATTAACCAATTCAGCTAAATCATCCTTGATGATCTTCAGCTGTTTTTTCTCGCTTTTCAGCAGCCCTTTGAGATATTTGATATTATCACCCAATTCTTTATGTTCATTCTCTATTTTCTGACGTTCCAGAGCTGCCAGCCGTTTTAGCTGCATATCCAGGATTGCCTGCGCTTGAATCTCTGTCAGGTTAAAACGTTCAATCAAGGAGATTTTCGCTGAATCCGTATCTGCTGATTTTCGGATGGTTTTGATCACTTCATCCAGGTTGGTGAGTGCGATTAACAGACCATCCAGGATGTGTGCCCGGGCTTCAGCTTTGTTCAGTTCAAATTGTGTGCGGCGCTGGAGGACATTCAGGCGGTGGTCAATATACAGCGTTAGGGACTGTTTTAATGACAGCAGTCGGGGTTCATCATCAATTAAGGCCAGCATCTGAGCACCGAATGTAGATTGCAGCGCAGTGTATTTATAAAGCTGGAAGAGAACTTTGCGTGGCTGTGCTGTGCGTTTTAGTTCAATGACAATACTCATCCCATCCCGATCGGATTCATCCCTTAAATCAGAGATGGATTTGATTTTATCCTCACGGACAAGACTGGCGATGCGTTCTATCAGGGTGGTCTTTTTTAGCTGATAGGGAATTTCTGTAATCACGATCCTGAAGCGGCTGCCCTGATCCATTTCCTCGATATGGGCCCGGCCCCGGAGAACAATCCGTCCCCTGCCTGTCACATACGCCTGGCGGATGCCTTCATCCCCGATAATGATGCCCCCGGTGGGAAAATCAGGTCCTGGGATAAATTTGATTAGGTCCTCGATGGTTACCTTGTCTATCTTATTGTAATTATCAATCAGGTGGTTTATGCCCGCAGCTAACTCGTTCAGGTTGTGGGGAGGGATATTGGTTGCCATGCCGACCGCGATACCGGCTGCGCCGTTCAGCAGCAGGTTAGGAAGCCGGGCAGGCAGCACATCCGGTTCCTTGAGAGAACCATCAAAGTTGTCAGTAAAATCTACGGTATCTTTTTCGATATCAGCCAGCATTTCCTCTGATATGGAATCCATGCGGGCTTCGGTATAACGCATGGCCGCCGGTGCATCACCGTCAATGGATCCAAAGTTGCCCTGTCCATCCACCAGGGGATAGCGCATGGAGAATGGCTGAGCCATTCTCACCATGGCATCGTAAACCGCACTGTCTCCATGGGGGTGGTATTTACCCAGAACTTCACCAACTATTCGGGCTGATTTTTTATAGGAGCTGCTGGAACGGATACCCATATCGTGCATGGCAAACAGTATCCGGCGGTGGACCGGTTTCAGTCCATCCCGGGCATCCGGAAGCGCCCTGGCAACGATCACGCTCATGGCGTAATCGAGGTAGGAAGAACGCATTTCCTGATCAATATTGATCGATTGTACGGTACCAATATCCATAAAACGATCCTTCTTTTTGCAGTTACATATTAATGAAAACGTGTGCTGCTGGAAGGGAGCACACTTGCTTTAATTATACCACTCTGCCCCCTGAAAACAGGTCCGGCGGCGCTGAAGGAAAGCAGCCTGAGAGACCCTGTTTTTTGCCCCTGGAAACCAAAAAACCCCGGTCTCCCGGGGTCTTTAGCAG
>JBARSJ010000030.1:0-1573 GCA_049644685.1 Anaerolineales bacterium | reverse complement strand
ATATCATGACCATAGAGAAAATCGGATCGCGCCTTGAATCTGTTTCAATAGCCACTGATATCATTGTCGGATTCCCCGGAGAGAGCGAATCACAATTTGAACGATCAGTTGATCTATTAAAAACGGTCAGGCCGGACATGACCCATGTCGCTCGCTATTCCCCCCGCCCCGGCACATACTCGGCCGAGAATATGCTCGATGATGTCCCGCCAGAAGAAAAAATGCGTCGGTTTCGAATTATTGAAAAATTACAGGAACAGATCTCAACCGAGATCAACCAAAAATACATGAACGCAACGGTACCAGTCCTGTTTGAAGGAAGATCAAAAGGCCGCTGGCGGGGCCGCACACCAACCAATAAACTTGTTTTTGTTGAAAATGATGATAACCTGTTAGGAAAGATCTTAGATATACACATCACCTGGTCAGGACCCTGGTCAATGATCGGTGAGGCAAAACCTATTTTAAGTAACCAATGAAATACCTAAAATTATTCCTGATCATTGTCGGTGCTGCAGTTATCCTTGCCGCCGGATATTTCGTTCTGCGCTCAACATTTCGTCCTGTCCGCTATGCCCGTGTAGGTGAATGGATCCGGCATCCAGAGGATCACCAGGACTGGGCTTCAACCGCGCTTGCAGCCTGCGGTGATGCACCTTTTATTTTCCCCACAAATGGATTCATTGGATTTCTATGGGGAGATTCTTTCCGGATCGGCCACAGCCATCAAGGCTTAGATATTTTCAGTGGGACTGAAACGGGAGTGACCCCGGTATACACTACCTTCGATGGATATTTAACGCGCAAGCCCGATTGGAAGGCAAGCATTATTATTCGGATCCCAAGCGATCCTCTTGATCCCGGGCAGCAGATTTGGACGTATTACACGCATATGGCAGACGAATCCGGAAATTCTTATATCGTTGATCAATTTCCTTCTGGATCAAATGAGGTTTTTATTGAAGCTGGCACCTTACTCGGCTATCAGGGTAATTATTCTGGTTCACCTGGTAACCCCACCGGGATCCATTTGCATTTTTCAATTGTCAAAGATGACGGGCAGGGAGATTTCCTGAATGAACTTGAATTTAAAAACACCCTTGACCCGTCTCCTTATTTCAATCTTGATCTCAACGGGAAAATGAATCGGGACATAATTCCAATTTGCCAGGCTGAGATAAAGTAAGAACATTTGTTTTATAATCATACATATAAAATGATCTCCTATCACGATATTACAGACGCACTGAAATTGATTGGGCTGCAAAGAGATATCCCCATGATTGTCCATATTGATCCGTCACTAAGCGGAAAAATAAAAGGCGGCACGGCAACCCTGATGGGGGCGCTTTTGTCAACCATTGATAACCTGATGCTGCCTGCATTCACTTACTCAACCATGATCACTCCTGAAGATGGGCCAGAAAATAACAATTTGGTGTACGGCAAAAGCAGCAAAGAAAACCTGAATGCGGTCATCTTTTCTCATACACTTCCCAGTGAATTAGGGAATCAAGCGGAAATTGATATCCTGAAAGATTTTTCTGGTATTTACCGATCCAGCCACCCGATT
>JBARSJ010000029.1:0-11300 GCA_049644685.1 Anaerolineales bacterium | reverse complement strand
TGTTTGTTGTTTTTATGATTATTCTCGAAAGAAAATTGATATCGAGAGAGCGAAATGGCTTCATGTTAATCCTTTCCTTTGGTCAATTAAGTGACCCATAAATGAATATTCAAGTTAATTATCTCTTGAAGGGGCTACTATACAGGCTCTTATTAGTCATTAAATTAAGGAAATAATTAAACTGTTACCAGGGCTGCAGGGGTATACAAACATTATTTCAGGAGATTTTGATAGAGGATTTCTGTTTCCTTAGACGGATTGATTCCCAGGTGACTGGAAAGATTTCTCCTGCACTGCCTGTATACCTTGACAATACTCCCGCGGTCGCCAAGCTCTGCATAAGCGCGCATAGATAATCGCCAGGCGCGCTCCTGCCCCGGTTCAATTTCCAGCAGTCGACTGCAGGCGTCAAGGCAAGATTGAATTTCCCCTTGCTGTAAATCAAAGGCAGCAGCCTCAAGCGCGGCCCGTTCATATTTCAGATACAAGTTTATCCGGAGAGGTGCCGCCTAGATCCCGTCAAGCAAAGGCGCGTATGGATGACGGTAATTGTCCGCGGCATTCCGGAAGAGTCGGGCCCTGTCGTCAGGGTTTGCTTCAGTCTCTGCTTTCCTGTATGCTTCCAAAAAAACGTCCACGTCATAGCGGTAATCCAGAAGCCTGTTGAATTGGTAGCGTCGGGTATCTGGATCGTACAGGATCGATTCGCGCCCTAATGCCCGGCGGAGACGGTAAATAGTATTCTTGAATTGACCGTGGAATTGTTCCTTGGAACTGTCAGGCCAGAATAACACCCCGATTTGGTCTTTACTGGCGCCATACTGCAGAGTCAACAGGTAATAAAACAATTCCCTGACGGTCTTTTGATGGATCCAATCCGGTGCAGATATTTTTTTCCCTCGGTAGAGGACTTCCATTTGGCCGAGGACATGAATGTCGAGCAGCCAGTCCTTTTCCTGTTCTACATTGTGTGAAGGCAAGATTAATTCCCCGAGAGCAGGGAGATTGGTGGAAAAACTTTTTAAACTATTTTCCAGCTCCCGAAAAACAGAGTTGAGCACCGGTTGATCAGGGCAGGATTTAAGAAGTTCGGGGTGGGAATACAGATCAGATAAAATTGGCTGGAAGGTTCCTAGAGGTAAAAGGGTTTTAACTGCTGATGCGAGTTGATTTTGGGCTGAATCGTTTCTGCCCGCATTATATGCAGCGATGGCTAACCCCAGGAAAGACTGAGCCAAATCGGACGGCTTGCTGGTTTCTAGAAAAATGCTTTTAGCCTTGAGGAAATCTTCTTCAGCGGAAAAGAGATCATTTTCTGTCAGATATAAATTACCCCGTTCCAGGTGCCACAATCCCAATTCGTAGTGGGAGGAATGCTGGCAAACCAGATCATAGGCAGTCTTGAGATGCTGGCCGGCGGATAATAGATCTCCAGACTTTCGACCAAGAGCTGAAAAACGGAGTTCTAAATAAGAAAGTAAAAATCCTTCTTTGATGGCTTCTGCCAGTTGGTGAGCAAGATTGTAATAATCTGACGCTGCAGAATAGATAAAAAGGTCGAGAGCCAGATCCCCCAGGCTGGCGTTAGTGAAGGCCTGCGACCGGAGGTTAGCTGTTTGATTAGCCTTCTGGAGAGCTAATTTATACCAGTCCAGGGCTTTTGAATAATCACCTTTGGCATGGGAGAGGACACCAAGATTGTTCATTAAGAAGGCTTGCTGATCGATGTTGCCTAATTTCAACCAGATATTAAGAGCCTGCTGGTATTGGTGGTTGGCTTCCGGGAAATTTCCCTGAGTGGAAAGCAAAAAACCTAAGTCCATTTGAACTAAGGCCGCATTTTTGGAATCATTTAGGGAGCGATAGGTTCTTAGCGATTGGCGAAAAGAGCTCTGGGCTTTCTTGATATTCCCTAAATTTTGATAAGCTAATCCAGTTTCTCTTTCAGCTTCCGCCAACAGTGTAGTATTGTTACCTGCTTCTTTTGATAACTTAAGCGCTTGGATAGCGTCTTCTTGAGCATCTGTGTATCGACCAAGAAGACGGAAAGTAGTCGCTCGACACAACAAAGCCCTTGAGAGATGCTTATTATTTTGCAAAACACTGGGATGTCTAACGGCCATGTGGAGCTGGGAGAGACCGAGAAGAGGATCACCCATCATGGTGGTGGTAACACCCCGCAGTGCAAATAACTCCGGATAGTTTTCCAGTTCTTTATCGGGAAGGATTTTCAGCCAGGCAGCAAGTAAATTGATTCGTCCGCTGTGGAACAAGTGGCTGCTAGCCTGGGTTATCAGCTTAGCCGTTGCACTTGGGTCTTCCAAGCGCCTGACCACAGCGTAAGCTTTTTCCCAGGAAGAGTCATTTGTATAGACAGTTAATAGTCTGCGCAGCAGTTGGTACTCTTCTTCCGGGTTTTCATGCCTGGAACGATATTGTAGAAATTCGCGGAAAAGATGGTGATATCGCAGCCAGGTGCTGTCGTCTTCAACCGGTAAAACAAACAAATTCTTTTTAAGTACCTGGGAGATAATTTTTACCCAACTAGTTCCTTTGGGAGGTTTTCCTAAAACAAGCTTGCAAAGCTCAGCGTTAAACTCTTCCAGGTACGATGATCTGAGTAGAAAATCCTGGATAAGGGGAGTTTGCTGATTGAGAACCTGCTCAGCGAGAAAATCGAAGATATCCACTCCGGAGACTTTTGCAGTCCTGGAGTGAATTGTCAAATCGTCTAGGTTGATTTCAGCAGAAAGCAGCAATCCGGTTATCCAGCCTTCGGATTTTTTCGCCAGAACTTGAGATTCCTGGTCTGAAATGTGTTGTTGGTAATTTTTTTCAAGAAGAGATTTGATCTCTTCGGGCTGAAAGGCCAGGTCTTCGTTTCCTAAAACCTTTATTAGAGACCGGCTGACCATTAAAGCCAGATCTGGTAGGTTAAACAGAGTTCGAGAGGAAAGGATTAAATGACAATTTTCGTCCATCTCTTGCCCAAGATGGCTTATGAAGCGGTTTATCTGTTGATTGTCATCAACCAGGTGGTAGTCATCAAGAATTAGGGCAAAGTGTTCTGGAATGTTATCGTACATGTCATTAACCAATGTCCGTATCAGCTGATCTAAATCAAAGGTTAAAGAAGAGGTATTGTCTAGTAGAGAAAGTGTGCTGGAGCTGAAACCTGAAAAATTCAGGTTTAGGGATTTAATCAGATGAGTTAGAAAGCGCTGGAGATCTTGATCGAGTGAATCAAGGGACAACCAGGAGACTGGGTACTTTGCTTGATGGGCTAGGTCGATCAGTAAAGAAGTTTTCCCGTACCCTGCAGGCGCGGAGACCAGCGTAAACCGGTAATCAAGCACATCATCCACTAGCTCCAGGAGGCGGTCTCTGCTCATCAGATCCGGTCGGCGGCGGGGTAAGAGGATTTTTGTGCGAGTAACAATTACACTCATTAGTGGCTGACACTAAAGATAGGGGAAAATTGAATCAAATTGCTATGTTTATTATAGAGCAAAAATATTAAGGAAGATACGATAGATCAATAATTCGAGAATGCTTGATTGAGTAAGAGACACAGATGCATCCCAGGAGACAAGAAGGGACTTGTCTCAAGCGAGAGATATGAAAACAAAATAGAGTTTATGGGGGCTGTATTCTAGGGTTTAGTTACTTTTTGCTAACTGGGATTTTTGCTGCTGAGTTAGAGAATATTAATGGGGGCAAGGATCCTTGAAATCTGTGTACTTTTTTCTGTCTTTTCTCTGGTTCCGGCTCTTGCTCTAAGTTTGAAGTAAAAAATCCTCTTTAATATCCACCCTCCACTTTGATATATTTTGTTATACCGGAACAGAACAAACGTTCTATTTTATTATGTATAACAGAGGGAAATTATGGATACCAATGGGTATTATCATCCGGAAAGCTGCCAGAAAGGGCGGATTTATTTTGTTCGCGAAGAGAATAATTCAACCACTAATAAATATAAAAAAGTTGAATTTCTGGATTATAGACCACATCCGGGAGAACTGCTAATAAAAGAAGATGGGCTAATAAAGGTTATTCAACGCAGGACCCTGTATTCAAGGAAAAAGGGAAGTTATTAGCGGTTCTCGAGAGTGAAGATGATGTGTTTGTTTTCAGATTAATAAGACTCAAGCACATCTCCGGCAAGTGATCCCGGGTGGGGTGAGGCATTGTAAGCGGAATGTTCAGAATAAAGCCAGGTGTGAAATGCGTTCAGTGTTGTAATGTCCGTTTGAGTTATGCGCATCTTCTCCAGGCTTTTTTTCTCGCGAGCGGTGCGGGTTTTGAGTGCCTGCGGGGAGAGCCCCCTGTCAGGCACAGTTTGAAATATCAGATGATATTCAACGGGAAATGGCGTTAATCCGTAAATCCATTCAAATGCAGCCCGGGTCCGCGGCATATGGAATTCTGAAGTGATAACTAACAGCCGGTCTAATTGAAGGGGATCTGAGAATAAAAGGCGCGAAAAATAGGCATTCCCAATGGTATCGTAGGAGCTGATTTCAGTCAGAATTTGTTGCGGGTTAGTGCCTTTTGAGATTAAAAATTTTGCAGCAGCACGTGATTCGAAAATTGGAAAACCATCCTTATTAAGCAGGGGTGGCTTATGTACTGTGCCGCCCGATAAACAGGTGATCCAGCATGTTCGTTCTTTTTGCGAAAGCGCATGCTCAAGGCGCGCAACTGTCCAGGGCGGAAGTATACCTCCTGGAAGCAGGCCGCCTCCTGGGATGAAAATACAATCAACTTGCATCATAAATAAATAGAATCAAATTTTGAAGTTATGAAATTCTTCAAAATAGGGTCAGTCATTCCTCATCTGGAAGACAGCTAAAAGTAAAAAGGGTACAGCTGCTAGAGGACTGAAGCAGCAATATTCGCCTCCAATAAAACCATCCAAATCAAGACAACCAGTCAGCAGCGTTGTTAGCGGGAGCAGAACTAACAGAAATAACGATATTGTCATCATTTTCTTTTTCATTTTTTCTCACTCCTCATTCAAATCTAGTTTTCCTAATCTAATTACACTTTCGATGTTGAGGGGTCATTATTAGCATCTAAGCAGCAGTAAGCTCATTATTAATAAGTATAACTCAAGAATACAAGCAGGAGACCTGCTTATATGATCTATCTCTGAATCGTTGTGATGTCCGATTAGATGGGGTATCATTCATCAAGTCTTGAATACAGGTATTTCTATCCGCATATGAAACCCGGTATCGTATTTGACATCAAACGTTTTTCAATTCACGACGGACCTGGAATTCGAACAACCGTATTCCTTAAAGGTTGCCCCTTAACCTGTCTATGGTGCCATAATCCTGAGAGTCAGCAATCCGCTCCGGAGTTGATTTTGCGTCCAGAACGTTGTATTCATTGCGGCGCATGCTTTGAAGCTTGCCCTGAAGGAGCTATTTACCAAAGAGATGGCTCTTATTTGACAAATCGTTCATTGTGTAAAGTTTGCGGGATTTGTGTGGATGTCTGCTGCGCTGAGGCGCGGGAAATTATTGGGAAAGAACTCTCCACAGAGGAGATTTTAAAAGAAGTGTTGAAAGATAAACCGTTTTACGATCAATCAAATGGAGGATTAACATTTTCTGGAGGAGAGCCGCTTCAACAGCTGGAATTTTTGGAAGAGCTGCTGCGAGAGAGTAAGGCAAATAACCTTCACACAGCGCTGGATACCTGCGGATACGCTCCCTGGGATGATTTTTTGCGAATATTGCCATATTTGGATCTGGTGCTGTATGATGTTAAAATAATGGATGACCAGCTTCATAAAAAATTTACTGGAGTATCTAATCGCCAAGTTTTGGATAACTTAACCTCCCTGGCGGAATACGGGGCAGACTTGAACATTCGGTTTCCAGTACTGCCGGGATTAAATGATACGGAAGATCAAATCAGAAAATTAGGAGAAATCCTTAAGGGGCTGAATGGTATATCCAAAGTGGATTTGCTTCCCTATCATGAATTAAGTAGTGAAAAATATCGCCGTTTAGATCGCTCGTTTAACCACAATAAATGGCGAACGCCTTCCCGGGAAGAAATGAAACGGATCCAATCTCATTTAACAGAATTTGAGTTAGAGGTTTCAATTAGAGGATGAGTATTATGGACAGATCAACTAGAGTCGCCGTACTTCAAACTCGGAGTAGAAATGCAAGACCTGCTCTTGATCCGGAACGGGCGCAGTTAATGACAAAGTTTTACCGGGAAGTTGAATCCCAAGGGTTGTCCGCCCCCATACTTAGAGCAAAGGCATTTTCTTATCTTTTGGAGAAGAAGACTATTTCCATCGAGGAAGACGAATTGATTGTTGGTGAGAAGGGCTTCCGGGCAAAAGCCGCGCCAACCTATCCGGAACTTTGCTGCCACAATCTTGAAGACCTTCAAGTTCTTGATCAGCGAGATAAAATCCCCTTCCAGGTTGATCAAAAAGTGCGGCAGATCTATCAGGAGGAAATTATTCCCTTTTGGAAAGGCAAATCAATTCGAGAAGTCATATTCTCGAAAATGACCGATTCCTGGAAAGAAGCTTACCACGGAGGGGTTTTTACTGAATTTATGGAACAGCGGTCTCCCGGGCATACTGTTCTGGATGACAAAATCTACCAGAAGGGCATGCTTGATTTCCGGGAAGATATTAATAATGCGTTAGCACAACTCGATTTCAAAAACGATCCAAAAGCACTAAGTAAGCAAGAAGAGCTTAAAGCTATGGAAATCACGTCCCTGGCACTGATAAAATTTGCGGAACGTTTTGCCGATTTAGCTCGAGAGTTGGCTGATAAACAGCCAGATCAGAGCAGGAAGGCTGAATTGGAAAGAATCGCTGCGGTCTGCGATCGGGTTCCAGCTCATAAACCAACCACATTCTGGGAGGCGATCCAATACTACTGGTTTGTTCATCTTGGTGTAACCCTAGAACTCAATCCCTGGGACGCTTATTGCCCGGGGCATCTGGATCAGCACCTGCTGCCATTTTACGAAAAAGAATTATCTCTGGGAACAATAACAGAGAATCAAGCCGAAGAACTGATGCAGTGTTTGTGGATCAAATTTGACAACCAGCCTGCTCCGCCCAAGGTAGGTGTTACCGCCCATGAGAGCAGTACCTATACTGATTTTGTTCAGCTAAACATTGGGGGAGTTAAAAAAGATGGGAAGGATGGAGTTAATCCGTTATCTTATATGATGCTGGATGTGATAGAGACCATGCACCAGGTTCAACCAAATCCTTCAGTACATATCAGCGAGTTGACGCCGAAGGCTTTTCTGAAACGGGCTGCCGAGGTTATTCGTGAAGGTATGGGCAAACCTGATTTATTTAATAGTGATCTGGTAGTGAGCGAGATGGTAGGTATGGGAAAAACCTTGGAAGATGCCCGCCAGGGTGGAACCAGCGGATGTGTTGAAACCGGAGCATTCGGTAAAGAAGCTTATATTCTAACCGGCTACTTTAATATGCCAAAGGTATTGGAAATCACACTGAACAATGGAATTGATCCATTGACTGGAAAACAACTAGGTCCAAAAACAGGAGAACCGACTGAATTTCAAGATTTTGAACAGTTATTTGATGCCTATCGTGAGCAGTTAGGACATTTTGTCAATCTCAAAATTGAAGGCAATCTGATCATTGAGCGCATTTATGCGGAAAAGATGCCTGCACCTTTCTTGTCTCTCCTAACAGACGACTGTATTGTTCGGGGGAAAGATTACCATGAAGGGGGAGCCAGATACAATACCAGTTATATCCAGGGGGTCGGATTAGGAACAATGACGGACGCCTTGACTGCGATTTTGGTGAACGTTTATCAGGATAAAAGATTTAGTATAGCAGAGATATTGGATGCGGTCTCCAATAATTTCGAGGGACAGGAACAGCTGCGCCAGCGGCTTCTCAACCGTACTCCTCGTTATGGGAATGATGATGATCGAGCTGATGAAGTCATGATCCGGGTTTTTAATGCTTATCTGGATGCGATTGATGGACGCCCGAATTTCCGGGATGGAACTCACAGGGTGAATCTACTGCCCACAACCTGTCATATCTATTTTGGGTCTAAAGTAAAGGCCACGACGGATGGACGACTGAGCGGTAAACCGCTCTCAGAAGGCATTTCTCCCGTGCAGGGAGCAGACAGGAAAGGTCCGACCGCAGTATTAAACTCGGTGGTAAAAATGGACCACGTCAGAACTGGTGGAACTCTACTGAACCAGAAGCTCAACCCCCGTGTTATTGAGACACCAGAGGGAATAGAAAAATTAAGCGATTTAATTCGGACCTTTTTTAAACTGGGGGGACACCACATCCAATTTAATATTGTGGATGGTGAAACGCTTCGGAATGCACAGGCAGATCCAGAATCTTACCGGAACTTAATCGTCAGGGTGGCGGGATACAGCGATTATTTTTGTGATTTGACAGATGCGCTTCAGGAGGAAATCATCACCCGCACTGAGCACCAAGGGTTTTAATCATCGTAATTATTTGCTGCAAAAACTTGATGCACCAGCAATAAAGAGCCAGACAAAAGCAGCTGATAGATAATTACTTTTGTTTATAAACCTTGAATAATTATTCCCTTTTTTGAATTTACTAAACATTGAACCTGAAAAAAATTACATCACCATCTAGAACGATATAATCCTTGCCTTCAATCTGCAGTTTGCCGGCATCTTTCGCGGCGGAAGTGCTGCCATATTCAGCAAACACGGAGAATGGAATTACCTCGGCTTTGATAAATCCTCTCTGAAAATCGGTGTGAATTTGACCGGCAGCTTCTGGAGCTTTGGCGCCGTTTTGAACAGTCCAGGCTCGTGCTTCCAACTCATTGTAGGTGAAGAAGCTGATTAGATTCAAGGTTTGGTATCCGGTTTGGATAACCTGTTCCAAACCGCTGGCTTGAATGCCTGACAGGGTCATATAGTCTGACTTTTCATTATCTTCCAGCAGATTGAGCTCAGACTCAATCAAAGCGCTGATCTGAACCACTTCTGCACCCTCTTTTTTAGCGATCTCGTTAATCTCTTCTACGGCGATGTGCTTTGAGGACAGATTCTCTTCAGCGATGTTAGCAGCGTAGATTACTGGTTTTGCTGATAAAAAGTTCAGCTCCTGATTGAGGTGAATAAAATCAGGATGGTTCCGCTCCTCAAAAATTGATAAAAGTTCTCCGGATTGCAAGTGCGCAAGAACTAATTCTGCCATCTTCAGTTCGGAGGTGAGATTTTTATCCCCTTTAACCTGGCGGGACAGCTTTTCAAGCTTTTTAGTAATTTGCTCCAAATCTGCCAGAATCAGTTCAACCTGAACTATCTCAATATCCTCCCTGGGATCAGGATGTTCGCTGATATGAACTACATTGGAATCTTCGAAACAGCGTACAACATGCAGTAAGGCATCAGTATTGCGTATTGTTCCCAGGAATTTGTTTCCAAGGCCTTCACCCTGGCTGGCGCCTTTTACAAGACCGGCGATGTCCAGAAATTCAATAGTTGTTTTGATTACCTTTTTAACCCCCACAATTTCAGCTAGTTTATCCAGGCGATGATCAGGGACAGGGACAATGGCTTGATTGGGCTCAATGGTGCAAAATGGGTAGTTGGCAACTTCTGCATCTTGTGCCTGAGTCAGTACATTAAAGAGAGTGCTTTTTCCGACATTGGGTAAACCAATAATGCCGATTTGGAGCGGCATACTATCCTCCTGGGCAGCTTCACGATTCCTGTTTTAATAATACCAGATGCTATTTCGAGAGGTTCAGTTAATTGTTATCTATGGTAAGATGGAGAAATTCCCTGGTGGAATTATTAAAGGGATAAGACAGCGTATCTATATTAAAGGGATACTTGTTATAGTAGGTAGAAATTTTATATCTTTTATTTTTACAACCGAGGAGAACTATTAATGACAATCGCAATTATTTCTGATACTGATACCAGTTTGCCCAAAAGCAGTTTGGATGAGTTCGGAATTCGCCAGGTATCAATAACAATCCATTTTGGTGATGAGATCTTGAAAGCTTGCTCGGATATCACGGATGAAGGACTTATCGAACGGGTCAATCGGGAGGGAAAGCTGCCTACAACTGCAGCCCCTTCCCCGGGAGATTTTTCAGAAGCTTACCAAGAAGCCTTTGATGGAGGAGCAGATGAGGTTATCTGCCTCACTGTCAGTGGAGAGGTGAGCGCTACTTACCAGGCAGCCCTGGCAGCGAAAGAACTGCATCCTGGAAAAGAAATCACTGTCATTGATACGAAAAGTATTAGTATGGGACAGGGATTTATGGTTCTTAAAGCAGCGGAGATGGCCCGGGATGGGAAAAGCAGGGAAGAGATTGTAGCCGCAGTAGAAGATGTTAGGGACAGAACCCATTTATTTGCTGCCCTGGAAACATTGAAATTTATGGCGATGAGCGGAAGGGTGGGGCATCTCACGGCAGAGATGGCTAATGTTTTCAGCATTAAACCCATACTTACCATTAAAGATGGCAAATTAGATCTGCTCGAAAAAGTCAGAACCAGGAAAAAAGCCTGGAGCAGAGTTCTTGAGTTAACAGAGTCTGGATTGGGAAGCGGTGAAATCGAAAATATCTTTATCTTGCAGGTGGCAGCCAAACCAGAAGCGAAGGAATTTGAAAAATTACTCCGGGAAACAATTCCCTGTCCGGAAGTTATTCACTTGACGGAGTTAACTCCGGGACTTTCAGTTCATACCGGAGCAGGTTTAGTCGGGGTTGCATTCACCACAAAAGAATAAGTAATTCAGTATCACACTCCACCTGGGCGGGAGAGCAGAACAGCAGATAAATATTTCAGTTTGCTGTAATTTTTAGCTGTGTTTGAGTAATTGGTAACTTATCAACCAATAAATTTAGCTCACTTTGCCTTTTACATAAACCCTGAATAATTTATAATAACCAAGAGTATTTATTGGTATTGTAAGGGATGACTGAAGGAGAATGAATGGAAAATTCGAAATATAACGCAACAATAGTAAGTAAAATTCTTCTTACGCCCGATATTATGACTTTAAGGGTGGATACAGATGAACCGCGGAATGAATTTAGCGCAGGTCAATATACGGTTATTGGATTGTATGGCAGTGAAGAGCGTTCACCAAATTCAACACCTGAGGTTGACCCTGCAGATCCCGAGAAGTTAATTCAACGTCCGTATTCAATTGCCTCAGCTACAGGGCAACTTCAACAGTTTGAATTTTATGTTTCCCAGGTAAAATCCGGACAGTTAACACCGCGGCTATTTAA